>JBOGJB010000279.1:0-14047 GCA_050745085.1 Vicinamibacterales bacterium | reverse complement strand
CGGCAGACCAGCGGGACCGCGAGCGTCGCCCCCCCGTGCGAGCCGGGCACCCGCCGATCCGTCGTCAGGTCCTTCGCGCCGAAGACGTCGGCGTAGCGCAGCACCCAGCGCGCGACCGACTGGACCGCCTCCTCGAGGTCGGCCGTCAGCTCGCGCGCGGCGAGCTGTCGCACGTCCCCGCCGGCGTCGACACCGACGACGGCCCACGCCGGGCCGGGGAGCCATTCAGCCGCCCGGCCGGCCACCACCTCCGCGACGCGCGCCGGCTCAACCGTGGCGTTCGCGTCCCGAATCATCGCCGTGAGAACCTCGATGCGGGAAAGGCGACGGGCGAGCACAGCCTGGCGCTCGCGGATTCGCGCGGCCAGATCGGCCTGCGACGTCCTCGAAACCGTTCCGCCGCGCGCCGCGCCGGTCGGGCGCGTCCGTCGCGCGGCCCGTGCACGGGGGGGCCGGCCTGGTCCGGTCAAACGAAGCTCGGTTCCTCTGGGGAGGCGGCTAAGTCCTTCTACAAGCCGCAAATATAGCACATTCGCCCGTGTTATCGGCCGCAGGACCCCATATAATAAGGGGTTCCATGACCATGCTCGACCGCATGCGGCGCCATCGCGGCTGGCTCAAATGGAGCCTCGCTCTCGTGGTGCTCGCGTTTATCTTTCTGTACGTCCCCGACTTTCTCGACAACAACCAGAACGCCGGTGCCGCGCCGTTCGACGTTCTCGCCTCGGTCGACGGGCGCGACATCACCGCCGGCGAGTTCCAGCGGATCTACCGGCAACAGATCGACGGCTACCGTCGCTCCTACGGCGCGAATCTGAACGACAAGCTGCTCAAGCAGCTCGGGATCGACCAACGGATCCTCCAGCAGATGATCGACGAGGAGGCGGCGCTCGCCGAGGCGGACCGCCTTGGTATCGAGACGACCGACGGCGAGCTGCGCGCCCGCATCCTGACGCTGCCAAACTTCCAGGAGAACGGGAGGTTCATCGGCGACGATCGCTACCGGCAGCTCCTGCGGATGCAGCGTCCGCCGATCCGGCCCGACCAGTTCGAGGACAGCCTCCGCCGCGACCTGGTCGTCACGAAGCTGCGCTCGGCGCTCACCGACTGGATCACCGTCAGCGACGCGGACGCCGACGCCGAGTTCCGGCGGCGCAACGAAAAGGTCAAGCTCGAGATCGTTTCGCTCGGCGCAGACAAGTTCCGCCAGGGGCTCGCGGCCACCGACGCGGAGATCGCGTCCCACTTCGAGGCCAACCAGGACGGCTACCGCCTCCCCGAGAAGCGGAAGGTCAAGTACCTGCTGATCGACGCGCAGGCTCTTCGAGCGCGCGTGACGGTCACGCCGCAGGACATCCAGGACGCATATCGCGACAACGCACAGCAGTATTCGACCCCGGAGCAGATCAGAGCGAGCCACATCCTGCTGAAAACCGGCGAGGGGAAGCCGGAAGAGGACGTGAGGAAGCGCGCCGAGGCGCTCCTCGTCAAGGTGAAGTCCGGCGCCGACTTCGCCGCGCTGGCGAAGGCCAACTCCGAAGACGACTCGAACAAGGACAAGGGGGGCGACCTCGGCTTTTTCGGCAAAGGCTCGATGGTCCCCGAGTTCGAGCAGGCGGCGTTCGCGCTCGAGCCCGGCCAGGTCAGCGACATCGTCAAGACCGGTTACGGCTTCCACGTCATCAAGCTGATGGAGAAGAAGGCAGCTTCGACTCGGACGATCGACGAGGTCCGCACGCAGATTGAGGACCAGATCAAGTGGGAGCGCGCGCAGGAACAGGCGTCGCGCGTCGCCGACGAGATCGCCGGCGACATCGACGATCCGACGGACCTCGACCGCGTCGCCAAGGCGCGCGGCTTCGTCGTCAGCGAGTCCGGCTTCTTCGACCGGAACGAGCCAATCGCGGGGCTCGGCTTCGCGCCGGAAGCGAGCGCGGACGCGTTCGAGATGAAGCAGAACGAGACGCGCGGCCCGATCCGGACCCCGTCCGGGTTCGCCTTCATCGCGCTCGTCGGCACGCAGGAGCCCCGCCTCCCGACGCTCGAGGAGGCGAAGGACCGCGTTCGCGAGGACGTGATCTTGAAGAAGGCGGTCGACACGGCCAGGCAGAAGGCGGCGTCGGTGTCCGCGTCGCTCAAGGCGGGAGATTTCGCCAAGGCGGCAAAGGCCGCCGGGTTCGAGGTGAAGACGACCGAGCTGGTCGCGCGCGGATCGGCGCTGCCGGAGGTCGGGCAGAGCGACGCCGTGGACGCCGCGGTGTTCGCGCTCCCGGCGGGCGCGGTGAGCGATCCGATTCAGGCCGAAGCGGCGATCGTCGTCGCGCGGGTCGTCGAGAAGAAAGAGGTGACGCCGGCCGAGGTCACCGCAGGCCGCGCGACAATGCGCACCGAGTTGCTCAACGAGCGCCGGGGCCGGTTCTTCGCCTCCTACATGACAAAGGCGAAGCAGCGCATGACTATCCGGATCAATCCGGAGACTCTTAGACGTGTAATAGCCTGAGGATTGCCGGATTGGGAATTGGCAATGCTCACCTGGTGAAAAGATTGGGCATCAACGCGAGCGGCTCGCCTCGACGGAAGATCGTGAGCGGCGCCGCGAGCGCCGACAGCGCCCGCTGTTCCGGCCCGCTCAGGAGCGCCGACAACCCCGTCGACCCCGTGCCGAACGGATTCGCCAGCGCTTCATAGAGCGACTGGCGCGGCGGGTACGTGACGATCTCCACTTCACGGTCCGCCGCGATCTTCGCGCGCTCCTTCGCGATCGCCACCGCGCGCATCAGGCCGCCCAGCTCGTCCACCAGCCCGCGCGCCTGCGCCTGCGCGCCGGTCCAGACGCGTCCCTGCGCAATCGCGTCGATCTTCTCCGGCGTAGTCTTCCGCCCTTCGGCCGCGCGCTCGACGAACAGGTCGTAGGTCGCCTGCATCTGTTCCTCGACCTTCGCGCGCTCGGCCGGGTCGAACGGCCGGACCGGCGAGGTGAGCTGCGCGTACCGGCCGCGGCTGGTCGCTTCCAGATTCAGCCCGAGCTTGTCGAGCGTCCCGCCCAGCGCGTATTTGCCGACGACGACGCCGATCGAGCCGGTCAGCGTCCCCGGCTCGGCGACGATGACGTCGGCCGGCACCGCGATGTAGTAGCCGCCCGAGGCGGCCAGGTCGGACATCGACGCGACGACCGGCTTCTGGCCGCGCGTCAGCATCACCTCGCGCCAGATCACGTCGGACGCGATCGCCGATCCGCCCGGACTGTCGACCCGCAGCACGATCGCCTTGATGTCGGAGTCGCCGCGCGCCTTGCGGATGTACTCGACGAGCGTGTCCGAGCCGGCGATCGCCCCCTGCGGGGAGTCGTAGCTGCCCTTGCCGCTGGCGATGAGACCTACCGCGTAAATGACCGCGATTTGCGGGCCGCGATTCAATCCGAGCGACGACAGGCTGACCCGGTAATAGTCGTCCCCACTGAGACGGCGCATGCGGGCGCCGCCGAGCGCCGCCTTGTCGTCGAGCTGATCCTCGTACGCCAGGTCGTCCACCAGGCCGAGGCGTACCGCCTCTTCCGGCAGGACCGGGCCGCGGTCGATGATCGCGCGGACTTCGGCCTCACTCTTCTTCCGTCCTTGAGCGATGCCCTTCACGAGCTGGGCGTAAGTGTCTTCGGTCAGCGACTCGGCCATCTCGCGGTGCGCGCGGGTGAACGTCCGCTCGGTGAACGTGTTCGCCGCGGTCTTGTAATCGCCGATGTGCAGGAAGTCCGGATAGGCGCCAATCTTGTCGAGCGTGCCGCGAAGAAAGATCTCGTACCAGGCGACGCCGCTCAGGTCGAGCGAGCTGGCGGGCATGAGGAACACCTTGTCGCAGGCCGAGGCGAGGTAGTACTCCTGCTGCCCGCCGTACTCGAGGAAGCCGACGATCGGTTTGCCCGAGCGCCGGAAGTCCACGACCGCGTCGCGCAGCTCCTGAACCTTGCCCCAGAGCCCGACCAGGCCGTTGGGCCGAAACACCACGCTCGAGACGCGGCGATCGACCTTCGCCTTGCGGAGCGCGTCGACGATCGCGCGCAGGGTCGGCGGGGCCTCGATGAACTGGCCGACGAGCCCGCCCGGCTCGGTCTCGGCGAGGTCGCCGCCGACCTGCAGAAACAACGTCGAGTTCGACCCGACCGACGGCCCCCGTCCTCCGGAGGCGACGAGCAGCGCGAGGGCGCCGAAGGACAGGACGACCGCCAACACAATCAAACCGAGGACGAGACCGGCGCCGCGACGTAGTGCCACGGGAACCTCCGAGGATCATTCTAACGCTCGTAGGGATCTGGTCATGCCGAAGGCCGAATGCCGAAGGCCGAAGCGGACTCACGCAGCGGTCTGTTGCGAGTGAAGACCCGTTCGGCATCCGGCATTCAGCATTCGGCATTGAAGGTCACTACCGTCTCACCAGATCGCTCGGCAGCGGCGGAGTGCTTTCCGGCGGCACTCTATGCTTCGTCGCCTGCTCGAACGCGTACGCGATCGCGAGGAGTTTCGGCTCGCTGAAGGCCGGCCCGGAGAAGGTCACGCCGAAGGGGATCGGGTTCACGACCGCGCCGACCGGCGGCGTGAAGCCGCCCGGGACGACGATGCTCGGGTAGCCGGCCTTGGCGGGCGCGCCGGCGCCGCCGTTGCGCGGGAAGAGGATCGCGTCGAAATCGTCGGCCGTTCCCTCGATGCCGTCCGGACCGTTGAACACCGCGTCGAGACCGGTCCGCGTCAGCGCGAGGTCCTGCGCGCGATCCGCGAGATAGCGCGCAGTGTCCGCACTGCCGGGCGACACGTCGAGCTGATCGGCCGCCAGGAAGATCGCCTGACCGTACTTCAGCGCGCCGGGGCCGAACGCGATGTTAAAGGCGATGATGTCGGCGAGTGTCTGTACCGGCGCCGGCTGGCGCGCCGCCAGGTAGGCATTGAGGTCTTTCTTCTGACCGTACATCAGCACGCTCGAGCAGGTGACCGGCGGCGGATACGACACGCAGATGCCGAATGCGGTGATGGCCGCCTGGTTCGGGATTTCGTACGGGTCCGCGACGAAGGCTCCTTCGCTGCGCAAGGCTTCAATCGCGTTGAGCATGATCTGCGTCTGCTCGGTGCTGAAGCCGTTCCAGTACGGCACGCGCGGCACGGCAATCCGCGCGCCCCTGAGCGCGTGGCGATTCAGGAACCGCGTGTAGTCGTCGAAGCAGTTGCCGGGCGTGAGGCAGGCTGCCGTCGCCGGATCGGCGGCGTCGAAACCCGCCAGTGTGCCGAGAAGTACTGCGGCGTCGTAGACGGTGCGGGTGAGCGGCCCGGCCGTGTCCTGATCCGCCGTAATGGGCAGAATCCCGTCGCGGCTGACGAGCCCGAGCGTCGGCTTGATGCCGACGTCCATGTTGGCGGTGCCGGGGCTGAGGATCGAGCCGGAGGTCTCGGTGCCGACCGCCACGGCAACGAGGTTCGCTGCAACGGCGATGCCCGAGCCCGAGCTCGATCCGCCAGGCGTCAGCACCGGCCGCCCGTCGCTCACCGGAAGCGGGCGCGGGTCGTACGGGTTGAACCCGTAGCCGCCAAGCGAGCTGTAGCCGGACGGCATCCCGATCGCGATGAAGTTCGCGAACTCGGTCAGCGTCGCCTTCCCGAGGATAATCGCGCCCACGTCGCGCAGTTTCTGAGCGATAAAAGCATCGTCGGGGGGGATCGATCCTTCCAGCGCGACCGAGCCGGCGGTGGTTGGCATGTCGGCCGTGTCGATGTTGTCTTTCAGCAGTACTGGAATGCCGAACAGTGGATGGGTCTTGTGGCCGCGCCGTCGCTCGGCGTCGCGCTCGCGGGCCTCGTCGAGCGCAGTCTCGTTGATGTGGATGAAGGCATTCACTCCCGGCCCCGCGTCGTCGTACGCCGCGATGCGGGCGAGATACATCTGCACGAGCTGCTCTGACGTCACGAGGCCGGTGCGAAGCGCATGCTGAAGCTCGTAGATTGTGGCCTCGACGAGCTGGAGCCGGCTGCGGGGACCGTCCGCCGGTTTTTCCGCGGCGAGCGGGAATGTAAGAACCGAGAGAGCCAGAAGGACGAGCGCGACGCGCTTCATGACGACCTCCATGAAGGAACCGCGATTGAGGAGCAGGCGGCCCCTTCGCTCCGGGCGACGGATGATTGCGGAGCCGGGGGGCGGAGTCAAGTTATGCTTGAGGAGCACGATGGCCCCGCGAATCATGGTGCTGGACGACGAGCCGGTCGCGCGCCAGATCATGCGCCGGTATCTTGGGCTGCACGGATACGAGACGCTCGAGGCCGGCACGGTCGACGAAGCGGTCGAGACGCTCAAGCGCGAGCCGGTGGACGCGGTCATCCTGGACGTCCGGCTCGCGGAGGAGCGCACGGGCCTGGACGTCCTCAAGAGCCTGCGGCGCCTGCCCGGGCTCGAGAACCTCCCGGCCATCATCCTCACCGGCAAGATTCTGGACGACGTGGAAGAGCTGTCGATCACGCGGGAGCGGGCGTATCTCTTCCACAAACCGGAAAGCCTCGACGTGCTCATCAACTTCCTGGATCAGATGTTGGGGACGGACCAACCGCAGTAGCGCGAGTCTTCAGCCTCGTGGTGGCACGAAGGGTTAGCCTCGTCTTCTTGTATAATCGGTGTTTCGTTCCCCGTCGTGATCGTGCTTCGTGCGGAAGTGGCGGAACTGGCAGACGCGCAAGCCTCAGGAGCTTGTGGCCGCAAGGTCGTGGAGGTTCAAATCCTCTCTTCCGCACCAGCCTTCGCTCACGCCTGCGAGACCGGCGCGCGTGAGCTTCGGCTAGGCAGGCCAGACGAAGGCTGTCTCGCCGCAGTGACCTCGCAAAACTAAAGGAACTCAGCACGCGACGTTCGAAGCGCTGAACATTCGTCAGCTGTGAAGCGTGACCGCCCGGCGCTCGCGCCAGCGTCGCACGAGCGCCCGCGCGCCGCGATGGATGGCCACGGGCACGAGCAGCCCGATGACGAGGGAGATTGGAATGATCCAGTAGCCGCCCATCATGACCCCGCTGAGGGGCGGTCCAAGCTCGGTCAGCACGCGCTCGAGCGCCTCGCGCTCGTTCGGCGCCGCTTCGACCTGCGCGACGCGGTCGCGGATGTGCGACTCGACCTCGCGAACCGCGTCGGCGACCATCTCTCTCGGCAGGAACGTGCGGAGCGACGCTCGAGGACATACAGATAGCCGCGTACGCGCGATTCGCCCGCGCTGCCGACGATCATGATCGTCTCCTTTCGCGCGCCGCTGCTTGTATCAGGCGATCGATCTTCGAGGTGAAATCCCGCCACTCGTCGCACATCTCGTCCAGGCGGTTCCGACCCGCTGGCGTCAGCCGGTAGTACTTCCGGGCGTGGGGCGCTTCGTTCGACATCCACTCGGATGCCAGCAAGCCCTCGCGTGTGAGCCGTCCGAGGAGCGGGTAGATAGTCCCTTCGGTGACGACGAGATCGGTGAACGCCTCGAGGTGATGAATGATCTCGAGCCCATAGCGCGAGCCGGGTGCTACGGCGAGGAGCACCGCCAGCTCGAGACCGCCACGACGAAGCTGTTCCTGCCAGGACTCGAGCGGCATAGATACCTTGCGTCACAAGGTATCTACGGAGGCGGTATCTGAGCGGTATCTGAAAGGTTCGGGTTCAGGGCTCTAGAAGCGCCACTGAAGGCCGACGCCGGGGCGAATCAGCCAGCCTTCGCGCCCCGCGGCGGCGATGGCGAGCAGACGGACGCCCGGCACCAGCACGAGCTGATCGGTCAGGCGGATGCGCCCCTCCACACCGACCATCGGTCCGACGGTGTGTTCAGTAATCGTCTGCGTGCTGGGGATCGGAAGCACCGCCAGGCGCGGCTCAAAGAAGATCCCCCGCTCCTGACTGGTCCGCACAAAGGCAATCCCGCCCAGATAACAGAGGTCCGCGCGGTCGCCGATGCTCTGGCGAAACCAGGCGGCCGTCGTCAGCGTCGTATGCCGCTCTACAAAGCGGACCTCGTACTCGATGATTGGAATCGGGAAAATCACCGGCGCGTTGGCGGGAAGCGGCCCGATCCGCTGTCTGGCCGATCGGTCGACTACGCCTGGGCGGACGAACTCCAGCTCGACGCCCCAGCGGTCGCCGAGCGCGGTGCCGACCACGAGGCCGAACCCCAGCGTTTCTCCTCCCCCCGTCAGCTCACCCGACAGCGTCGCGGGGTCGATCTCGACCGACGTGAACCGTCCAATGTCCCCGACGAGCGAAGCGCCGACGTAGGCCGGCTGCGCGAGCGCCGCCGCGGGGCTGAAGGTGCACAACACGATGATGACGACCCTCTGCATGGGGACCTCCCGAGAGTACAATACGATGCTCGGGATCGACCCGCTTCATCTCGTCAGTCTTGTAGCCTCACTCCAGCGGAGACGCCATGTCACTGTACGCCAAGGGAGATCGGGTCGCTCAGGCGAACTACGGGGCCGGAACCGTGATCGACTCCAACGCCCGCCACACCGTGATTGATTTCGATGAGCACGGCCGCCGCACGTTCGTGACCTCGCTCATGGCGCTCGAGGAGACGACCGAGCCTGCGCCCATTCGCAAGCGGCGCGCGCGACGAGCGCAGCGCGAACGCGAGAGTTAGAGACTGCGTCGGAGGATCGGCAGCAGTTCTTCCTGGATAGCCTCCAGCACGCGCTCGATGTCGACGGCGCCGCGCTGCTCATCGCGCCGGCGTCCGTGCTCCCGGGAGCCCTGAAGCTGGCGAAGACTGCTTAACAGGCGGTCAATGGCGTGCGCCGGCTCCTCCTGCCGGCCGATGGCGGCCGTGAGCTCTGCCAGGGAACGCTGCACGTGGATCTCCGACTCGCCGGGCCCCAGGCGACCGGCCAGCCGGGAGATCTTCTTGACGGCGGCGTCCACCGAGGCGAGATCGTCCGGCGTCATGCGACGGCTAATCTACCAGTAACCTCCGCCACCGCCGTACGGCCGTCGGCCGCCGCCCTTCCGGCGCGCGACGTTCCAGACTTCCCCGCACCTCACGCAGCGCCAGTACGTCGACGCATCGACGGTCTTGCTCGTCGTTGTCAGCTCGCGCGAGCCGCACGACGGACAGGTGGTGGGCGGCGGGGCGTCCGGGGGCGCGAGCTCCGGATCCGTCTTCGCGGTCATACCGTGGACTTCACCGAGTCGGCCGGGACGCTTCGTTCGGGATGCCGGGCCGGTCGAAAAAAGGTGGGCCGGCGATCCATCAGACGCCCGGCGTGCGCGACCACCCGTGCAGGGTCCAGCGCAGCCACCCCACACCACAGGTCGAGCATCGGCGACCCGGCCAGAAAGTCTCTCGCGCTGTTGCGGTCCGACGCCGATCCGGGCGCGGCGACGATGTCGCGCAGGGCTTGATCGATCACGCGAACGCTCAACCGGCGGTAGGCTTCGGAGGACGGCGTGCCGGCAGCGACGCGCGTGCCGTGTGACGGTCCGTGCGCGCGCATCAGCCGCGCTCCCGCCGGTGCTCGGCGTCGTAGAGCACCTGCGCAATCGAACTCGCCGGCCTCGCGTTCCGCGCGGTCAACACGATCACGGCAAGTGCGCCCGCGCAGAGGACGTTCAGCCAGCCGAAGGTGGCGCCGGACATCGCCGAAGGGACCAGCGTCGGTGCCGAGAGGGCCGCGACGGCGACCCAGAGAGCAGCCAGGACGTGGAGTGGTGTGAGCATAGTTTCCTTCCGAGCGAGGCGCGGGCACCTGTCGAGGGAGAACGAAAGAGCCGGTGGCGGAAGCGGTGCCTGTCGGCGCGCGCCCGCGGAAATCTGCGTGGGACGCTGGCTGGCTCAGCTCGGGTCAGGGACTCTAGACCTACTCTATACTCTTTTCAGCGTCAGAGCTACCAAAGTCGGACGCGTCGCAGTTCCCGCCTATGCGTACCGCCGGAGTGAATTCCGCTTCGAGAGGACGTCATGCTCGACATCGACACGTTTCACCACACGAGCCTTCCGAGCAGCGACATCGACCGATCCAAGCGCTTCTATGCGGAAGTCCTGGGTCTGAAGGAGCTTCCGCGCCCGCCGTTCAACTTTCCTGGAGCGTGGTATCAAGTCGGGGACCGGACGCTTCACCTGATCGTCGGCCGGCACTCGACGTTCCGCGAAGGCAAAGGGATCGACTCGCACGACGTCCATGTCGCGATTCGGGTAAAAAGCTATGGCGGCGCGATCGAGCACCTCGCGTCGCTCGGCTATCAACCGCTCGACCCGCAGGCAGCCAACCAGGATCCGTTCCGCACGATGCGGCTCAGCCCGACAGGGACCGCCGGCTTTCCGCAGATCTACATTCTCGATCCCGACCGGAACGTGGTCGAGATCAACGCGGAGCGGGACGACAGCCGGACTTAGGCCGCGCCCAAGTACGAAGTACGAAGGACGAAGGCTGAAGTGAGTGCCTCGTGCATAGTGCTTCGCCCTTTCGTACTTCGGTTCAGCGTTCGACCTTCGAACTTCGTACTTGAGTCAGTTCGTCCAGCATGAGCTCGGCCATGGTCCGCATCGCCGCGCCCCACGGCAGCGGCCGGCGCTCCACCCGGACGTGGCCGGACGCGATCGCAGCGCAGATGGCATCCGCGTCCGGTTCGGCGTCGACGACGGAATAAGTCGTCCCGAGCTGGTGCAGGCGGTGGACGTCGCAGTTGCCGACCATCGGACGGCAGTGACGCTCGGCCCACCGGACCGCGCGGCGATTGAAGTTGATCGCCGCCGTGAACATCGCGTTGTACTCCACCGCGTCGAACAGGTCCGCGTGGACGTCCATCAGACCGCGGAGGCAGCTCCGCGCCGGGAAGAACGGATGCGGCGCGACGACCAGCCCGGGCCCGCGGCGCTTCAGGCGCGCGATGTCGTCAAAGGTGCGCACCTCCTCGGCGCCGCTCGCGAAGTTGATCAGAAGCACGTGCCGCCCTTCGACCGTGCGCTCCATGCCCGGGATGAGCGTGAGTCCGCGCTCGGCCGCGTACGGCTCGAGCGGCCTGACGTCGAGCTGCCGGTCGTGCAGCGTGATCGCAAGCCCGCGATACCCCAGGCTCGCGGCCCGATCGATCAGCTCGGTCGCCGAGTGCGGAATTCTGTCGATTGGATCGTCCGAGGTGTGCGCGTGCAGCTCGACCCGCAGCATCTGGTTCAAGGGGACTTCACGACCTCCATCTGGCAGGCGCGGGCGGACGTCGGGTTCTCGGCGGCTCTCACGCTCAGCAACCTCCTTCAGTACGACACGGACTCGCGGATTGCCGGGCTCAACAGCCGGCTCCGCTGGATCATGCGTCCGGGCAACGACTTCTTCTTCGTCCTAAACCTCGGGCGGCTTAATGAGGAGGACCGTTGGTCGCCTGCCTTCGACCGGGTAACGACCAAAGTGCAGTACACTTGGCGGCTCTGACCTTTTTGTGATCAGTGACGGAATGCGGGGACAAGTCCGCGAACTGCGTTATCCCGTTGACGAAGCGCACCTGCCAGCGTAGTATTCGCCCGGTATACAGGGACGGACGGCTGGACGGTGCCCCGGGCTCTCGGGAAGGCCGTAAGTCGCGGGTTGCGCGCCCGTAGACCTTCCCCGCCCTCCTCGGTTCCATCACGCCGCCGGCAACCAACTCCACCACCACGGAGAGGCAGATGAAGCAGAGGCTCGTGACACTCGTGCTGTCGGTCGTTCTGACGGCCACGGCCAGCGCCGCCGCGTTTGCGCAAGGCGGCGCGACCTCCTCGCTTGCAGGCACGGTCACCGACACGTCGGGCGCCGTGTTGCCCGGCGCCACCGTTGTCGCGAAACACAATGGCACCGGCGCCGTGTCGAACGCCGTCACCGCGGACAACGGCACCTTCAACATCCCGGCGCTCAACCCGGGCACCTACACGGTGACGGTCTCGCTGTCGGGGTTCAAGACCGTCGCCCTCAACGACGTGGTGCTTAACGTCGGCGCGCCCGCGTCGGTCCGCGCCTCGCTCGAGCTCGGAACCATCGAGGAGACGATCGTCGTCGAAGGGGCCTCGCCCGTCGTGCAGACGCAGGCCTCGGCCGTGGCCACCACGATCAACATCGAGACGATCAAGAATGTGCCGATCACGAGCCGCAACGTGCTCGACATCGTTCCGTTGCTGCCGGGTGTCAACACGCCCGGCGGCAACCGCGACTCGACGGTCCTCGGCCTCCAGCAGAGCGCGATCAATATCACGCTGGACGGTGTCAACATCCAGGACAACACGCTGAAGACGACTGACGGCTTCTTCACCATCGTCCAGCCCCGCCTCGACGCGATCGAGGAAGTCACCGTCACGACGGCGGCGCAAGGGTCCGACAGTGCCGGGCAGGGGGCGGTGCAGATTCGCTTCGTCACGCGCTCGGGGACCAACGACTTGCACGGCAGCGTGTACGAGTACTTCCGGCACGACGCGCTCAACGCGAATACCTGGTTCAACAAGCGGAACAACATCGCGAAGCCGGAGCTGCTCCTGAACCAGCCGGGGTTCCGCGTGGGCGGCCCCATGACGATTCCGGGGCTCTTCAGCGGCCGCGACAAGGCGTTCTTCTTCGTCAACTACGAGGAGTCCCGGTCGCCAAGCACCGTCGCCCGCGATCGGACCATCATGAACCCGCTCGCGCAGGCCGGCCAGTTCCGGTACAACACGGCGGGCGGCGTGCGGACCGTCAACCTGCTCGCGCTGGCGGCCGCGAACGGACAGACGGCGACGACGGATCCCATCATCGCCAAGCTCTTGACGGACATCAGGAACGCCACCGGCACGACGGGCTCGATCACCGACCTGACCGATCCCAATCTGCAGCGGTTCTCGTACAACGTGCCGGTGACGTCGAACATCCGGTTCCCGACAGTCCGGGTGGACTTCAACCTGACGACCAGCCATCGGCTGTCGGCGAGCGGGAACTACCACACGTTCTCCACGACGCCGGATACCCTCAACAACCGGGATCCGCGCTTTCCGGGCTTCCCCGCCACCGGAACCCAGACCTCGGAGCGTCTGATGTTCGCCAGCGCGCTCCGTTCCACTTTCGGGCAGAGCCTGGTGAACGAGTTCCGCGTCGGGGCCAGCGGCGCGCCTGTCTTCTTCTTCAAGGAGCTGGCTGCAAACATGTGGAGTGGACCCGCGGTGGCCGACCAGGGTGGGTTCTATCTCGACATCGCCAGCGCGTTAATCACTCCGACCGCGTCGAACACCATGAACGCGTCGAACACGCCGACCCCCAGCTCGCGCAACGCGACCACGCTGCTCGTCGAGGACACGGTCAACTGGCTGAGAGGGCGGCACAGCATCAGCCTCGGCGGCTCATTCACGCAGGCTGATATCTGGCTGAAAAACCAGAACCTCGTGCCGGAGGTCGACTTCGGCATGGTGTCGGGCGACCCCGCCCTGGGTATGTTCACGACCGCGAACTTCCCCGGCGCGGCGGCGGCCGACCTCACGCGCGCGCAGAACCTGTACGCCGTCCTCACGGGCAGGGTCAGCACCGTCACGGGCAACGCGCGCATCGACGAGGCGACGGGCCAGTACACGTACCTGGGCGCTGCCATTCAGCGCGCCCAGATGCGCGACTTCGGCTTCTTCCTGCAGGATTCGTGGCGCATGCGGCCGAATTTGACCACGAACTTCGGCCTGCGCTACGAGCTGCAGATGCCGTTCACCGCGAGCAACAGCAGCTACTCGACGGCGACCATGGCCGACGTGTGCGGCGTGTCGGGCCTCGCGGCCAACGGGTCGTGCAATCTGTTCCAGCCCGGGGTGCTCACAGGTCAAAAGCCGGTATTTGTCAATCTCGAGGAAGGCAAGGCCGTCTACGACACCGACTGGAACAACTGGGCGCCGAACGTCGGCTTCAACTGGACACCCACTGCAGAGAGCGGGTTCCTCAGCTCGCTGCTTGGCCAGAGTGGCGACACGGCGATTAGCGGCGGCTTCGCGATGAGCTACAACCGCAATGGGCTATCGGATTTCACGGGGGTCTTCGGCGACAACCCCGGCGTCGCGATCGACGTGAGCCGCAGCCTGGGTCTCGGC
>JBOGJB010000278.1:0-8533 GCA_050745085.1 Vicinamibacterales bacterium | reverse complement strand
CCCTGGGCGTCGCCGGCGTCGCCCAGGAGGTGAACGTCCTCGGCGGCTCGCCGGTGGTCGAGACGACGCGGTCGGAGCAGTCGGCGCTCATCGACGAGAAGTCGGTCGAGACGCTGCCGATCAACGGCCGCAACTTCATCGACTTCGTGAAGCTCGCGCCGACGGTCGGCATCGTGCAGGGGCCGGACGGCGCCGAGATCAGCGTCAGCGGCCAGCGCGGCATCTACAACAACGTGATGATCGACGGCGCCGACGCGAACAACCCGTTCTTCGGCGAGCAGCGCGGCGGGCAGCGGCCGAAGTACATCATCAGCCTCGAGGCGGTCAAGGAGTTCCAGGTCGTCAGCGACGGCGCGTCGGCGGAGTTCGGCCGGTCGGCCGGCGGCTTCGTGAACATGGTCACCAAGAGCGGCACGAACCGCCTCCGCGGCACCGGCTTCTATTTCGGCCGCTACGGCGCGCTGCTCTCCGAGAATTCTGACGGCACGAAAGACGACGACTTCAGCCAGCATCAGTTCGGCGGCTCGCTCGGCGGGCCGCTGAAGAAAGACAGGACGTTCTTCTTCGTGTCCTACGACCAGAACGAGGAGCAGCGCCTGAAGTCGAAGGCGGCGTTCGAGGACCCGGCGATCAACCCGAACAACGAGGGGACGCGGCTCCTCAACATCCTCGCGACGCGCTACGGGCTGACCTCCGAGGGTGGGGCGGCGAACCCGATGGCGCAGACCAACGACGCGCTCGTGCTGCTCGGCAAGGTGGACGCGAATCTCACGACGCAGCATCAGGTGAGCGCGCGCTACGCGTACTCC
This sequence comes from Vicinamibacterales bacterium, assembly GCA_050745085.1. GTDB lineage: Bacteria > Acidobacteriota > Vicinamibacteria > Vicinamibacterales > 2-12-FULL-66-21 > DATAEE01. Next base: position 7,724 of record JBOGJB010000278.1, on the reverse strand, counting down.
TGGTCGCAGCAGATCAACGGCACGTTCGACGTGCCGACCTGGACCAACACCGCGAACGGCATCGAGCGGGACCGCAGTCACTCGATCGTGGGACAGGTCAACAGCACGTTCGGCCCGTCGCTGCTCAACGAGATGCGCGTGCAGTACGCGCAGGAGCCGCGGCCGCGGCCGTATCCCGGCCCGGACCTGCCCGACACGGCGATCGGCAACTTCCCGGGCGGCGTGGATCGGTCGTTCCGCTTCGGCCGGCCGTTCTTCCTCCCGATCAACGACGCGACCGACAAGCGCTTCCAGGTCGCCGACAGCATGTCGCTCGTGCGCGGGCCGCACCTCTTCAAACTCGGCGCCGAGGTGAACTGGACGTCGATGACGCAGGTCTTCATCGGGTTCGCGCGCGGCCGCTACATCTTCACGGGCGGCATGAATCAGTTCGAGGCGTTCCTGAACAACCCGACCTCCGCCGCCGCGCTGTCGTCGTTCGTACTGTACCTGCAGCGCGTCCCGCTCGGCGGGCGATCGATCGAAGACTCGGGGCGACAGGACCTCCCGGTCTTGGAGCCGGCGTTCTTCTTTCAGGACAAGTGGAGCCTGCGGCCGAACGTCACGCTGAACCTCGGCCTGCGCTGGGAGGGCTACAACTCGCCGGGCACGCTGACGGCGCCTGGCGAGACGCCGTACGCACGATACTTCAGTGATCCGCGGTTCCCGACCGACACCGGCGAGATCCCGGATGACTGGTCAGGCTGGCAGCCCCGCGTCGGCGTCACGTGGGATCCCACGAACGACGGCAAAACCGTGGTCCGCGCCAACGTCGGGCTGTTCAAAGCGCGCACGCCGTCGCTCGTCTGGGCGAACCCGCGCACGGCGAACGGGGTCATCTTCGAAACCTACGCCGGTGTGATCGTGCAGACGCCTGGCGGCAACTTCAACTTCGGCGTGCCGACGTTCCCCAACCTGGTTAATGTCGCCGGCTTCGTCAACCCGTCGCCCGGCATCGCGGTCGTGGACAAGGACTTCAAGAACCCGGAGAGCCGGCAGCTCGGCTTGAGCGTCGAGCGCGAGGTGATCCCGAACCTCGCTGTCGGCGCGGCGTACAACTACGCGAAGACGCGCTACTTGAGCCGGTTCACGGATCCGAACGTCGATCCCGGCGCGTACGCGCCGAACGCCGAAGGACGTCCCATCTACCGCGGCGGCAACACGTCGCCCGGACGGCCGTTCCCGACGCTCGGTCAGGTGCTCACGACCGAGAGCACGGGGCGCAGCCAGTACCAGGGGCTCATCCTGACCGTGAACAAGAAGTACAGCGACCGCTGGCAGATGCAGGCTAACTGGACCATCTCGGACGACAAGTCGGACGACGACAACGAGCGCGACCCGTTCACGGTGCGCTACGCAGACCTGCTCAACCTGGAGTCTGAGTACAGCCTGTCTGACCGGCACAGCCGGAACCGGATCAACATCTTCGGCGCGTTCGACCTGCCGTCGGACGTCCAGCTCTCGGCGCTCGTGCAGTACCGCTCGGCGCAGCCGACGACCGGCACCGATGCGCTGACGGCCGACACGGATTTCACCAATGACGACGCCAATCGCGACGGTTACACGAACGACCGCCGCTTCGTGAACGGCCGCGACGTCGGGCGGAACCAGCAGGAGAAGGACAACCAGTTCTTCACGCTCGACCTGCGGGTCTCGAAGGTGTTCCGGCTGCAGGGGCAGAGCTCTATCGAGGCGATGTTCGAGGTGTTCAACCTGACCAACAGCGAGAACAACATCGTCTCGCAGATCAGCGGAGGGCTGCTGTTCGATTTCAGCGGGACGATTCGGAGCGGGGTTGGAGATCCGAGGCAGGCGCAGATAGGGGTGAGGTTCCGATTCTGATCACTCAGCACTCCACCTTCGTGAGCGCCCTGTCGATCATCGCAAAGCCCTCCCGCAGCTCTGACTCGGTAATGCAGAGCGGGGGATTCGTGAAGAAGGTGTGCCACCGGACGAAGGTGTAGAGCCCTTCCTCGCGGAGCGCCCTCGCGAAGCGCGTCATCTCGTCCGACGTCCCGCCGAAGGGCGCGAGCGGTTCTAATCTGCGTTTATCTCCGTCCATGTGCGGCTTCACGAGCTCGGCGATCCCGAACAGCCCGATCGACCGCGTCGCGCCGACCGCCGGGTGACGTCGCTCGAGGTCTGCGAGCAAATCTTTCATGATCGCCCCCATGCGGCGCGCGTTACCGAGGAGGTCGTCCTCTTCGTAGACGCCGATCGTCGCGAGCGCGGCGGCGCACGCCAGCGGGTGGCTGTTGTACGTGAGGCCGCTCGGGAACATCCGGTCGCGGAAGTGGGCCGCGATCGCCGGGCGCATGCCCACCGCGCCGAGCTGCACGTAGGCGCTCGTGAGCCCTTTCGCCATCGTGATGAGGTCCGGGACGACCTTCCAGTGATTGACGGCGAACCACTCGCCGGTCCGGCCGAAGTCCGACATGACCTCGTCGCAGATCATCAGGATGCCGTGCTTCGTGCAGAGATCGCGCACGCCCTGGAGGTACCCGTCGGGCGGGACGAGGATGCCGTTCGTGCCGGTGACGGTCTCGAGAAAGAACGCCGCGATCGACTGCGGCCCCTCGAGCTGGATGATCTCTTCGAGCTGGATCAGCGCCTGCTCCGCCGTGTCCCACCCGCGCTCGATCCCGTGATACGGGTCGAGGACGTGCACGACGCCCGGGACGCCCGGCTCGGCGAACAGCCGCCGCGGGTCTCCGGTCAGGCTCGCCGCGCCCATCGTCCCGCCGTGATACGACCGGTAGCGGGCCAGGACCTTGTGGCGCCCGGTGTAGATGCGCGCGATCTTGAGCGCGTTCTCGTTCGCGTCGGCGCCGCCGTTGGTGAAGAAGAACGTGTCGATGTCGCCCGGCGCGATCTGGGCGAGCTTTTCGCCGAGCCGCGCGCGCGGCTCGGTCGCCATGAACGGGCTGATATAGGCGAGCTTCGCCGCCTGCTCCTGGATCGCCCGGACGACCCGCTCGTCGCCGTGGCCGATGTTCACGCACATCAACTGGCTGTTGAAGTCGAGGTAGCGCTTCTCCTCGGGCGTCCAGAACCAGCAGCCCTTGGCGCGCGCGACGGGAATCGGGTCCGCTTTGCTCTGCGCGGACCACTCGAAGATGGTGTGCTTCTTGGTGAGGGCTACAATCTCTTCGCCGGTGAGCTCCCGGACGGCGTGGGTATACATACTGTCAGTCCTGGTCCCTGATCCTTGGTCCTTGGTCCTTGGTCCTTGGTCCTTGGTCCCGGGTCCCTGGTCCCTGGTCCTCGGCACGTGCAGGGTGCACCGTGCACCACCTAAGGACTAAGGACCAAGGACCAAGGACTAAGAGCGACTGGCGCCAAGGGGCTGCGAGGGCGCGTAGCCCTCAGAGTCATATCCGCCGTGATAGTCCTTCGCGTCCGGGCGCTTGATCTGCGAGTGGGACACGACCCGGTCGCGGAGCATGCCGCGGAAGTCCTCGAGCGAGCGGTAGCCCTTGCGCGCCATGAACTCGGCCATCCCGTCCTTCAGGCGCTTGATGACGCTCGGTCCGATCGCGTGGTCGAGCATCGCCGCGGTGCAGACCTGCACCGTCCCGCAGCCGAGCAGGACGTAGTTCAGCGCGTGCGGGAACTCCGCGATGCCGCCGATCCCCGAGAACGCCTTGTCGGCGAACGCCTGCGTGAGCTGCGACATCTTCGCGAGCGACAGCGGCAGGATCGCCGGGCCGCCGAGGCCGCCGCTCGACACGTAACCGTCCACGTTGATCTCGAACTCGAGCGTCTCGGGATCGACGAGCGGGATCGACGGGAACGTGTTCGACGAGGTGATGGCGTCTGCGCCGCCTGCGAACGAGCCGCGCGCCTCGGCGACGATGTCGGTCGTCGACGGCGTCAGCTTGCACCAGATCGGGACGCGCGCGACCTCTTTCACCGCCTGCGTGACCACCGAGATCAGCCCCTCGTTCTTGCCGATGTTCGAGCCCATATCCTGACGGTCCATATGCGGGCAGGACAGGTTCAGCTCGAACGCGTCGGCGCCTTCGTCCTGGCAGGCCTTCGCGAGCGTCTGCCAGTTGGCCAGCTCGCGGTCGCTCCCCGACCCGGCCATGATCGACGCGACGAGCACCTTGTGCGGGAACGCCTTCTTGATCTTCCCGATCCGCGGGATCCACCAGTCGAGCGGCTTGTCGGAAATGAGCTCCCAGTTCCACGAGGAGTGGAGCGTCGAGTCGGCGCGCTTCTCCATCGAGAGCTGGTACGAGCCGGAGGTGGCGCGGAGGAACTTGGTCTTCGGCCCCTTCACGTTGACGACGGGATGGAGGCCGATTGTCTTGGTGACGACCCCGGCCCACCCCGCGTCGAAGGCCCGCATGATGTTGCTGTCGGACTCGGTGGGAGGGGCCGAGGCGAGGAGGAAGGGGCTCTCGAAACGGATGCCCGTGAAGACGACGGATAGATCAGTCATGGGCTTCAATGCCAAATGCCTAATGCCAAATGCCCAATGAGTCTGCGCTCGCCACTGCGACGTTCACTGCGGCTGTCTCGAGTGCAGTCCCGTTGGGCATTGGGCCTTCGGCATTGGGCATTGACGGCGACGCTCACGCAGCCTGCGTGGCTTTTACTCCAAGCACGTCGCCGAAGACGCCGACCGCCTTGCGCATGTCGTCGATCGTCGAGATCGAGATGCGGCAGTGCGTGGTCATCGGCGGGAACGGCCGGCCGACGAGGACGCCGCGCTCGCGGCACGGATCGCGGAACTCGGCGAGCGGGCGCTTGAGGTCCACGAAGATGAAGTTGGCCTGCGAGTCGCTCACCTTGAACCCGGCGCGCTCGAACCACCGGACCGTGAAGTCGCGCGCCTCGGTGTTCCGGTTTCGCTCCTGCGCGATCCGCTCGTCGTCGCCGATCGACGCGATCGCCGCGGCCACGCCCAGGGCGTTCATGCTCGTGCCGTACTGCCACTGCTGCATCGGTCGCAGCGTCTCGGGCCGGCCGATCATGTAGCCGACGCGGAGGCCGGCCATGCCGTGCGCCTTGGAAAACGTCCGCGCGACGACGACCCGCGGGTTCGCGAGCGCGATCGGGATCTGCGTCGCGTAGCCCGGATCGGTGACATAGTCGAAGTACGCCTCGTCGATCAGGAGGTTCGTCTGCGGCGATGCCTGCAGGACGCGGTCGATGAAGCTCGAGACCGCTTTCCCGGAGTGCACCGTCGCCGTCGGGTTGTTCGGGTTGTTGAGGTACACCATCCCCGCGTCCTTCATCGCTGCGACGGCGGCGACGATGGCGTCGAGGTCGTCACGGAGCTGCGGGTCGAGCGGAATCGCCTTGACAGGCGCGCCGACGAGGTTGGCGTAGTCGGCGCACTCCTCGTACGCAGGCGCGCCGGACACGAGGCCGCGGGACGGCGACGTGAAGGCGTGGGTCGCGGTCCGCAAGAGCTGCGTCGATCCGCAGCCGACGAGGACGTTGTCGGTGCTGATCTTGTATTTCGCAGCGATGGCTTCGCGCAGCTGCTGCGGGTTCCCCGGATAGCGCCCCGCCGGGGCGCCGTCGCGCATGAACGCGCGCACGGCGCCGAGCACTTTCGTGCCGGGGCCGAGCGGGTTCTCGTTGTTGTGCAGGAGGAGCGGCCGCAGGCCGGTCTGCTGGAAGACCTCCATCCAGCGCGCGGTCTCGGCGTCGGCCCGCGGGAGATACGACGCGGCGAAGGCCCCTGCCGTCCCGGCTCCGAGGGTGCGAATGAACGCACGGCGCGAGTTCATGATCGTTCCCCTTATCTGTTAGCCGTTGTGGTGGGGGTGCCGAGGACTTTCGCGAAGACCTCCGTCGCGCGCTTCATCTCGTCCATCGTCCCGATCGAGATCCGGGTGTGGGTGCGATCGAAGGGCGGGAAGTCGCGGCCGACGAAGACGCCGTGCTTGCGGCACGCGTCGCGGAACTCGCGCTGCGAGCGCTTGATGTCCACGAAGAGGAAGTTCGCCTGCGAGTCGGTCGCCGTCAGGCCCGCGCTCTTGAAGAAGTCGAGCGTGTACTTCCGCACCCCGGTATTGCGCGCGCGCTCCTGCTCGATGTGCGCCGTATCCTGGAACGCGACGTGCGTCGCGGCCAGCGCCGGGACGCTCACGTTGTACGGCATCAGGTAGCGCGCCATCGCCTTGATGATCGCCGGCGAGCCGATGGCGTAGCCGACGCGGAGGCCGGCCATCCCGAAGCACTTCGAGAACGTGCGGGTGACGAACACGCGCGAGCCGGACTCGAGCGCGAGCGGCGCGCCGGTCGCGTACGCCGGATCCGTCACGTACTCGTGATACGCCTCGTCGAGGAGGATCGCCGTGTCGGGCGAATCCTTGCGGACTTTCGCGACGAACTCGTTGACCGCCGCGGCGGAGTGCACCGTGGCGGTCGGATTGTTCGGGTTGCAGAAGAACACCAGCCCCGCACCGCGCGCAGCCGCCGCCATCTGATCGAGGTCGAGCTTGCCCGCGGCGGTCACGGGAATCGCCCGGACCGGATGCTTCATCTGCTCGGCGGTGCGGTGCGGCGACTCGAACGACGGCGCCGCCGTGACGAGCGCCTTGGTGGGGCTCGTAAACGCGCGAACCGCCGCGATGAGCAGCTCGCCCGAGCCGGCGCCGAGCGCCACGCCGTCCGGCTTGACCTTGAACGAGGTCGCCAGCAGCGCGCGCAGGTCGACGAGCGCCGGCTTCGCGTTCATCGGGTAGCGCCCCGCGTTCACGAAGGAGCTCTCGATCGCCTCCATCGCCGCCGGGCCGGGGCCGAGCGGGTTCTCGTTGCTGTTGATGTGCACCTCGTTGTCTGGCGGGGGCGGCGGCGCCACCTCGGCCGAATCGAGGCTGTCGGGCCAGCGCTCGGCCTCGAGCGCCTCGCGCCCGCGCGCGGCGAGGTGTGGGGAACTGAGGGCCGGAGCGCCTCCCAGCGAGCGAACGAACGCGCGGCGCGACAACGACATGGCTGCCTCCTTGCGGAGTACCGGACGGAAACGAGTCATTCTAGCTTAGGTGCTCAAGGTGCTCAAGGTGCTCAGGGTGCTCAGGGTGCTCAAGGTGCGGGCGTTGAGTGCCAAGTGCACGGATTACGCCTGTTTCCGGAGCTCAACGACGATGACTTCGATGGGTTTGTCGGTTTCATTCACGTCCGCGTGGCGCGTGCCGGGCGGGTCGGCATCCAGCCAGTAGGCCTTCCCGGTCTCCCAGGTCACCTCCCGCGACCCGCCCGACTCTTCCACGATCTTCAGTGTGCCGCCGACGAGCGCCACAATCGTCCGCCCGTGCTCGTGCCGGTGCATCGACAGCGGCTGCTTCGGCAGGATGACGCTCTTCCACACGCGGACGTGGTCGTTCTCGAACTGCGGGATGCGCCGAGTCGTCGCCTGCTGTTGCCTGGCGACGGCGACCGGGATGGCCACTGATAACAGGCCGATGACCAGAAGGACCTTCCTCATGTGGTTTGCTCCATAACCGTTCGTGACCGTGCATTAACCGTTCATGACCGTGACACGCCCTGAATCTTCAAACGGAGGAAACGGAGGAACCAACGGAGGTCACGGACTTCACGCGATCACGAACTACGGATTTCACGGATTCACGCGGATCCAGCGTAGTTTCGATCCGCGAGCCGTCACGCCGACGGCCCGGCGACGCCAGCGCCGCGCGTCGCGCGGCGTCGGCGCGACGGCCCGC
>JBOGJB010000277.1:0-8676 GCA_050745085.1 Vicinamibacterales bacterium | reverse complement strand
CCGCCAGCTCGTTGCCGCTCGCGTCGACGAGGGTGACGCCGATGCTGGGGAGGAAGGTGCCGACGAACGTCGACAGGAAGAAGATGCGCATGACAGCGCCGAGCGGCGGCCGCACGCCCGGCGCGAGCGCGCGCAGCAGCACCAGCCACCGGTACGCCATGAGCGCGCGGTCGAGCGCCACGAGCGCGACGGCGGCGGCGATCCAGGCGGGACGCGCGGCCGCCCCGGCCCGCCACACGGCCGCAGGATCGGCGAGCCACAACGCCAGCGCGGTGAGCGCGAGGCCGACGGCGAGCCGCACGAAACGGCCCATCCGGTGTCAGGGACGAGGATGTCCGGCCGGACCAAGCCGGCCGGGTCTCAGGAGGACGGCGACGAAGCTGAAGCCTTCAATTAGCCGCTCGCTGCGCATTCTTCAAGGCGCCGACGGAAGTGTCTGCAGGTGGCTGGACGGGTCGTGCTTGACCCGGTAGGCCCGCACCAGAAACTTCGCGTACGGGACGAACTGCTTCATCGCGCCGACGTTCACCTGGCACGGGCTCAGGCACGTGCCGCACACGTTCTTCTTCACCTGCTCGCGGTGCGCGAGGTTCGCGGTCTTGAAGTACAGCTCTTCGGCAGTGGCGTCGAGCACGTTGCCGAGCTTGTCCGAGTTCTCGCAGTAGAACAGGTCGCCGGTCGGATTGAGCAGCAGTCCCTGGCGCTGGAAGGGGCAGGGCATCGTCCGGCGGTACCCGTTCGCGATCATGTCGGCGTAGTGCAGGTACATGAACGCCTGACCGCTGAGGATCGACTCCTCCTGGACCCGTTCCAGGAAGAACTTGCGCATGAAGGTTTCCTCGCGCTCGTGGAACGCGATCTTCTCCTCGAGCTCGCGGTTGTTGAGCATGTTGTCGGTGAACCGCAGCATGTTGAACACGATGTCGAGCTCTCTCGCGCGCGCCCACGCGAGGATGTTGCCGGCATCCTCGAGGTTGGTCGCGAACATCGTTGCGGCGATCCCGAACTGGAACTCGTCGTGCTTCGCGGCGAGCGCCTGCATCGCCTCGATGGTCTGGCAGGCCTTCGTGAAGCCGTTGTCGACGTGCCGGACCTGATTGTGGATGTTGCCGATCCCGTCGAGCGAGACGCGGACGCTCAGCAGGAGCCCGTGCTCCGCGCAGTACTCCACGATGCGCGTGAGCATCGGGATCGCCCGGTGCGGAGTGAGCCCCGTCGTGTTGATGCCGACCTTCCGTACGCGAGGCAGCCGGCGGTGGAACAGCTCCACCATCTCGGGTAGATCGTTCCGCGTGGTCGGCTCGCCGCCGGAGATATTCAGATTCTCGACCGCGCCCCAGAACGGGTGATCCATCGCGCCATCGAGCTGGTCGAGCGTCATGTCCGACTTGCGGTCACCGTGCTTCCAGTTGCTGCACATCTCGCAGCGGGCATCACACACCCAGGTGCAGTTGTAGATGAGCACCGTGGGCCGGATGGCGTGGACGGTCGACGCGACGGTGTTGAAGAGGTCGCGGGGGACACCTGCGGCAGCCTTGGCGAGGTATTGAAGCCGGAAGCTGCTGGTGGACATCGTGCTCAGACGAACCGAAGGGCCAGGCCCGTGAGGGCCTGACCCATCATACGCCGCGAGAGGACCTATTTGTTGGCGAACGCGGGACGCGGCCGGCTGGACACCCACACCTGACGGTAAATCACATCGGGCACAGAAGCACTGTCCGGGCCGCTCCGGCCGACCGGCGCGCCGACGTATACGACGTGCGGATCCGGATCGTACGACCTGCCCTGGAAGTGCTTGCCCTTTTCGTAGATATCCTCTCCGTTCAGGCCTTCGAGAATCCGCACGTTGAAAAAGTTGCTCCTCCAGCTGGTCTCCCAGACGTACGTGCGGGAGGGGTCGAAGAACACTTCCTGGCGCTCGGGGCCCTCGGTGTCCACCTGATCGCCGTGCGTGATGAACCGCCACGCGACGACTCCGGGGGGATCGCCTCGTTTCTCAACGGTCATCCGGCGGTCGTTCGTGACGATGTCGCCGAAGCCCTCCCCCATCGCCATGATCTTAGTCTTGTTCCCCTCGGTATTGAAGATCACGTTGGTGGTAATCACCGAGAATTCTCCCTCGGTCAGCGTCTCAGGCAACTGGTACCACACGTAACTCTCGTGGCCGTTCAGTTTGAGGCCCACACCGGGTATCCAGGTGACCGAACCGACAACCTTACCGACGGTCGTGCCGTTGATGAGTGGATCGTACAGCTCGGACCCCCTGATGTAGCCGACGTTGTTCGGGGCAATGAAGGTCGCGCTCGTGCGCGCCGACCAGGGGCCCACGGCCCCGAGGTACTCCACGCGGCACTGCCACGAATACGTCTGGTCGCCGTCGAGCGCCCCCTCCACCTCATGCGTCGTGGACGTTGCCCCCGCCGCCACGGACGGCGATTGGTACACTCGCGTACCCGCTGCGTTGAAAACCTCGAATCGATACGTCAGCGGCAGACCGGTCGCGAATTTCAACGAGGCATTCCCGACGGTCAACGCCACGCCGGGGGTATCCAGCCGCACGCCGTTGAGCGGCGACAGCGGCGTCGGAGCGGTGGCCTTAAGGTTGGAGCCATCCGGGTTGGCATTCGCGTCGCCGGGGATCGCGGCGCTGGGGGATGACGGACTGGGCGATGACTTGCCGCACGACCCTGCGACAGCCAGCGCGTACACGACAATGGGTACAAGCCAGAACCTACGCTTCATGTCGATCCCTCTCCAGAACGTTTGTTCGTGATACGTCGCCCGGCTGGGAAACCGGACGCGATACCGGCCGCGAATGCTGGGTTGAACAACGATGATACATAACAAACCGTGTCAAACCAAGCGAAAATGTTCCAAGCCGCTCCGCGACCTGCGTTTAACACCCCGACCGGCTTCCTCGAGTGACGAATCTCCATGGGCACTGACGCTGCGTGGCGCGGCGCGCCAGCAGCTCTTTCGGACAGCGCCGAGACGTCGAGCCCAGAGAGCCGGGCCAGGCGCCCTCTATATCGGCGTGGAAGGCTTCCCACATCATCCCGGGCCCGAGCCGCGGGTACTATGGCGGCGGGACTACCGATCTCCAAGGTATCGCTCGATAAGTACGAAGCTGCGAGCGCCCGCGTACTCGATCTCTATCGGGCGACCGATGCGCGCGCGGCGCATCGCATCGCGGTCGAGCGCCGGCGGCCGTCGGTGGTGTGTTACGATACCGGAATTTCTTTTCACAGCCCGCGCAATAAGAGGAGTTGCATGCTGAAGATAAAGAGAGCGCTGCTGGCCCTTGGTCTTACGTTCGCGAGTGTTCCCGAGGCGGCGGCGCAAATGCGATGGACCGACAAGCTCTTTTTCAACGTCAACTTCGGGGTTCAAATCGGCTCGCAGGACGTCGCGTCCGCGTCCACGTTCGAGGTCTACGAGGAACCGGCTCAGCTCGCGGCGACACACTCGCTCGGGAGTGAGCCCATCCTCGCGGACTTCGGCGCTGGCTACCGCGTCCGACCCAACCTGGCGGTCGGCATCGGGTATGTGAACTACAACACCGAGAGCGACGTTGCCGTCGTCGCGCAAATTCCGCACCCGTTCCTCACCGATGTGTTTCGCACCGTGACGGCTGCAGCGCCAGGCGTGGGGCACATGAGCAACATCCTCAACTTCTCCGCGGTCTGGATGTGGCCGTACACCGACCAGATCGACTTCGCGTTCTACGCCGGCCCGTCGTTGATCTTCGCGAAGCAGGATGTGGTCTCGGGCGTCACGATCGCTCCGGAGCCCGGGCCGGACTTCTCCAACCCGCAGGTGACCGGCGTCACCGTGACGGAGCAGACGACGACCGCCTTCGGCCTCCACTTTGGCGCCGACGGTGCCTACATGGTGAACAAGCGCTACGGAGTGGGTGCGGGACTGCGGTACGTCTGGGGCTCCGCCGATTTTGACGGCCTGGCCGACTCGTTGAGGCTCGGCGGCTTCCAGATCGTTGGGGGGCTGCGAGTTCGTTTCTAGTTCGAAGGCAGAAACGTTCCTATTGGATCGTGCACAGGTCTTCTCGAATATCGGGCCACGTGCGGGGCGGACCCCACGTCGGCACTCCCGCCCCTTCGCCGTCGATCAGTACGTCATGCTGCCGCTGTGAGGTGCCCTGACCGGCGCAGACGATGTCGCATGAGATCCCACCGCAGTTGGCGCCGCCGGTCTTCCGGAGGACTCCGAACGGTCCTCCGGAGAATCCCCGCCGGTTGAGATCGGCGGCGATCGCGCGCATCAGGGCGTTCAGATTGTCGTGGCCGATGGGCGTGCCGTAGGCGCTCCGCTGACAGGCCACGACGTCGTAGTGCGTTGCAGGCGACCCGCAGGAAACCGGCGTCGGCGGGCCTCCGGTCGGCGGCGTTGTCGGCTGAGTTGGCGTGCGGAACGACGAGACTTCCCACCCGCTGTTGACCTGACCGTCGCTCGCCATCGAACGCCAGTACGTCGTCGTCTGGAACGGCAGGTCGACGTTAGGGAGCCAAATCGTCTCGCCGGTGACGGTGTTCTCGGGTACGGATCCCTGCGCGAGGACTTGCGTAAAGGCCGGATCCCTCGCGACCTGGAAGCCGTAGTTCACGTTCAAGATCGGTCCCTGGCGCGCCGCGTTGCGCACCTTGAGGTGGGGCCGCTGGTTCTCTGACGTCTGGCCGTTGACCGGCTCCAGGAGCTGCGGGTTGAACAGACGCGAGGGCAGCTGGACGTCGAAGTTGATGCCGACCGCGAACGGCCCGGTGTTGGCGCCGTCGTACGCACGCGCGCGCCAGAAGTACGTGCGCCCGTCTTCGAGCCGGTCTGGGAGCCGCAGCGCTGTGCGGCCTGTCTGCCCGCCCTCCCCCTGGGCGACCCCTTCACGCGCGTAGACGATATTCAGGAAGCCGCCGTCCGCGGCGACCTCGAATCGGTAGAGCAGCGGCCGCGGACCGTTGGATGCGGCGTTCTCAATCAGCAGTTGGATTGGCTGCTCGTTGCTTTTGAGTCTCCACCCCCGGCCCGGCTCCATCAGAATCGGCGTTGAAATCTCGACCCCCGGCATGGGTCCCGCGATCTGCGGGCTCAGCGGGTTTTCGCTCTTTTCGGTTTTCGCGCAGCCGGCGGCCATCACAGGTAGCGCGGCCAGTGCCAGACACGTCAGAAGGGCACGAAAGTGGATGCGGACCATGTTTTGACCCAGTACCGGCCTCTGGCCGGAGAGACACGTAGAGCGCTTTCCGGACACATATCGGCCCGAAAGACACCCGGCTTTACGGGAGTCGCGCCTGGCGGGGAGCCTTGTTAACCGGAGTCTCTAGAATAGAGGGCAGACCCCTTGCTGTCAAGAACTTGCAGGTCTTCCGGGGCTCGCCGGCGCGAGGCGTAAAGCCCGGCCCCCACCAGCGAGAACGCCAGGACCAACGATCGGCGCGCCGATCGGGCCGGCGGTGCGCGCGATGGTGGCGGTCGCGGCCGCGACCAAGCCAAGCGCGATCACTCCGAGGCGGCGATCGAGGAGCACGACGGTGGCAGCCAGCGTCTTCGAGCCCGCGGCGCCGGCGAGCCAGAGGAGATTCGCGCCGCGCGCGAGCGCCCAGAGACGTCCCATGTCGCTCCAAGCGAGGAGCAGCGCGACGAGCCCGAGGCCGAGGACGGCTTTGACGAGCATGGCCGCCGAGGAACGCAGATTCACGAATTACCAGATGTTACAATGCTTTGCTGCACCAGATGCGCATCCTGATGATTGCGCCGGAGCCGTTCTTCGAGCCCCGGGGCACCCCGTTCAGCGAGTACCACCGCATCCGCGCGCTCCTCGATCTGGGCCATACCGTCGACCTCGTCACCTATCCGTTCGGCCGGGACGTCGAGCTGCCGGGCCTGCGGATTATCCGCTCACTCCGCCCGCCGTTCATCCGGCGCGTGCGGATCGGCCCGTCGTTCGCGAAGGTCCCGCTCGACCTCGCGCTGGCCACGGCCGCCTTCCGGCGCGCCGTCACCCAGAAGTACGACGCGGTCCACTCGCACGAGGAAGGGGGACTCATCGGCGTGCTGCTCTCGGCGCTCGTTGGCGTGCCCCATCTCTACGACATGCACTCGAGCCTGCCGCAGCAGCTCACCAACTTCGGCTTCAGCCGCTCGCGGCTGCTGGCCGGCGCCTTCTCCTGGCTCGAGCGCTTCGTGATCCGCCGATCGCGCGTCGTCGTCGTGATCTGCCCCCACCTGCTGGAGACCGTGCGCGGGATCGACGCGGACGTGCCGGCGGTCCTGATCGAGAACGCGCCGGGCGCGGGGGAGGCGCCGGAAGCGGGCTCGGGGATCGCGGTGCGCGCGTCGCTCGGCGTTGCGCCGGCGGCGCCGCTGGTGCTGTACACCGGTACGTTCGAGGCTTATCAGGGGCTCGACCTGCTTTTCGCCGCGATGCGCGCGGTCGCGCTCACACGGCCTGACGCGAAGCTCGTGCTCGCCGGAGGCGAGCCCGCGCAGATTGAACAGACGCGTGAAGAGGCCAGGCGCGCGGGAGTCGATGGGGTCACGATCCTCGCGGGGCGGCGCGCGGCGGAGGAGATTCCACGTTTTCTCGACGCGGCCGACGTGCTTGTCTCGCCCCGCAGCTCGGGCACGAACACGCCGCTGAAGATCTATCAGTACCTCCGCTCGGGCCGACCGATCGTCGCGACGCGTCTGCTGACGCACACGCAGGTGCTGGATGATGACGTCGCGTTGCTGACCGAGGCGACGCCCGAAGGCTTCGCGGCCGGAATCCTGGCGGCGATCGAGGATCCTGTCCGCGCGCGGCAGATTGGCGCGCGCGCGCGGGCGCTCGCGGAGACGAAGTACAGCTACGACACCTACCTGAGCCGCACGCGCGAAGCGTGCGACAGGTTGTTCGGCACGCCTGCCGCGCCGCAGGTCGCCGGAGGAGTCGCGTGATCGACGCCGAGCACTACTCTTACGCGGTCTACGCCGATCCGGCGACCGCCGAGCGGTTCGACGCGGCGCGGTTCGGCGGTCCGATCGGCGCGCTCATCGCCGAGGCGCAGGAGCGGACGCTCGTCCGGTTTCTGACACCCGGCGCCGGAGTCGACATCCTCGACGTGGGCACCGGGACGGGGCGGGCCGCCATCATCTTGGCGCGCCGTGGGGCACGTGTCACGGGTATTGATGCGTCGGCCGAGATGCTGGCGGTGGCTGAGCGCCGCGCGCGGGCGGAACCGCGGCTCCCGCTGGCCTTTACGCGCGGCGACGCGCACTTGCTGGCGTTTCCGGATCGATCGTTCGATGCCGCCGTCTGCCTCCGGGTGATCATGCACACTCCCGACTGGCGTCGGGTCATTGGCGAACTGTGCCGCGTGGCCCGCCGGCAGGTGGTACTCGACTATCCAGCGCTTGCGAGCGCCGCGGCGCTGCAGGCGGCGGCCCGCCGAGGCGCGGCGCTCGTGAGCCGACGGGTGGAAGCGTATCGTGTGTTCAGCCACCGCGCCGTCCGTGAGGCGCTGGCCTCTCAGGGGTTCCGCGTCACCGGCGTCGAGCGCCAGTTCGTGCTGCCGATTGCGTTCCACAAGGCGATTGGCTCGCGCGGGCTCACCACCCGCGTCGAAGGCACGCTCTCGGCGATCGGCTTGTTGCGCCTGGCCGGATCGCCCGTGACCGTCGTCGCCGAGCGTGTCGAGTAGCCTGGTCACGGGCGCGACCGGCTTCACTGGCGGCCACCTCGCGCGCTACCTGGCCCAGAGCGGGCGGGTCGTCCGCGCGCTCGTCCGCAATCCTGGCGCGCCGGCGGCCCGGGCCCTCGCCGCGGACGGGATCGAGCTGGCGAAGGGGGATCTGACCGATCGCGCGACGATCGCGGCGGCGATGCCCGGCGTGTCAGTCGTGTACAACATCGCCGCGCTCTATCGGGAAGCCTCCCTGCCGCAGGCGGCGTACCGCGCCGTGAACGCCGACGCCGTCGGCGTCATCGTCGAGGAAGCGGCGCGGGCGGGAGCCGCGCGCGTCGTGCACTGCAGCACGGTCGGCGTGCACGGCGACGTCGAGCGGCCGCCGGCCGACGAGGACGCGCCGCTCCGTCCGGGGGACGTCTACCAGGAGACCAAGGTCGAGGGCGAGGGGATCGCGCGCGACGCGTCGGCGACGACGGGCCTGCCCCTCGTCATCGCGCGCCCGACGGGCATCTACGGTCCCGGCGACCGGCGGCTGCTGAAGCTGTTCCGCGGCGTGGCACGCAGCCGGTTCGTGACGCTCGGCCGCGGCGACATCTTCTACCACCTCACGCACATCGACGACCTCGTCGAAGCCTTCCGGTTGTGCGGCGAGGCGGAGGGAGCGGCCGGACGGACCTACATCCTCGCGGGGCCGGACGTCACGACGCTCGACGAGCTCGTGGGCATCATCGCCGACGAGGCGGGCGTGAAGCGGCCGCGGCTGCATCTGCCGGTCTGGCCGTTCTGGTTCGCGGGAGCGCTGTGCGAGGCGGTTTGCGCGCCGTTCGGCGTCGAGCCGCCGATCTACCGGCGGCGCGTGGACTTCTTCACGAAGAGCCGCGCGTTCGACATCACGCGCGCCCGCCGGGAGCTCGGCTACGCGCCGCGGATCGGCGTTCGGGAAGGCGTCAGGCGGACGCTCGCCTGGTACCGGGAACACGGGTGGATCTGACGTCAATGC
>JBOGJB010000276.1:0-2396 GCA_050745085.1 Vicinamibacterales bacterium | reverse complement strand
GGACAGGCCAACCGTAGACTCGCCATCGCGTTCGCGCTTGCGCTGCTGGCGTCCGGGTGTGCGCACTCGACCGCGATGCGCAACGCCCGGCAGGCGGAGCGATCCGAGGACTTCGACCGCGCGGTCGTCGAGTACACCAAGGCGGTCCGGGAGAAACCCGCGGACCGCACGGCCCGGCTGTCGCTCGACCGCGCGAAGCTGCGGGCCTCGACCGCGCACTTCGAGCGCGGGCGGCGCCTCGCAGCGAACGGACGGTTCGAGGAGGCGCTGCTCGAGTACCAGCTCGCGGCGGAGCTGAATCCCACCAACGGCGACGTCGAGCGCGAGCTGACGGCGACTCGGAACGCCCTGCGCGCCAAGGTCGCGGTCGCGGCCGAGGGACGGACGGCGCTCGAGGCGCTGATCCAGCGGACGCGCGACATGCCGCCGTCGGGGCACGATCTGCCGCAGGATCTCAAGCTGGCCGACTCGCTCGTCTTCGGCGACGCGAGCGCGCGCGCCGTGTTCACGACCATCGCGCGCTTCGCCGACCTCAATCTCGTCTTCGACCCCGGGTTCCGCGACTCGACGATCTCGATCGACCTGCGCAACGTCACGCTCGGCGACGCGCTGACGTCGGTCTCCGCCGCGACCCGGAACTTCTATCGTGTGACCGCGCCACGCACAATCACGATCATCCCCGACACTCCCGCGAAACGGCGCGAGTACGAAGAGGAGGTCGTCCGGACCTTCTACTTGAGCAACGCCGACCTGAAGGAGACGATTGACCTCCTCCGCATCGTCATCGACGCGCGGAAGATTGCGCCCATCACCGGCACGAACTCGTTCACGGTCAAGGACACGCCCGAGCGGATCGCGGCCGCCTCGCGCGTGCTGGCCGCGATCGACAAGGCGCGGCCCGAGGTGGTCATCGACGTCGAGTTGCTCGAGGTGGACCGGACGCGGCTCCAGGAGTACGGACTCCAGATCGCCTCGCCGGGTCAGCCAGGGATCTCGGGAAGCGCCGACATCAACCGCGACGGGATGACGCTCTTCGACCTGCGGAACCTCACGCAATCGGACGTCTTCCTCGCAGGTCTTCCGGCGCTCTTCTACCGGCTGCTCAAGACCGATACGAGCACGCGCGCCCTGGCGAGCCCGCGGCTGCGCACGTCCGAGGGGCTGGCCGCGCAGGCGCGGTTCGGCGAGCGCGTGCCGGTCCCGGTCACCACCTTCGCGCCGATCGCAACGGGCGGCATCAACCAGCAGCCGATCACGTCTTTCGTGTACGAGAACATCGGTGTCAACATCGACATCACGCCGCGGATCCACCACGACGACGAGGTGTCGCTCGTCCTGCGGGTCGAGGTGAGCAACATCTCGGGAACCGGCTTCGGCGACCTGCCGACGTTCGGGAACCGCCAGATCACGACGACGATCCGACTGCGCGACGGCGAGACGAACATGCTGGCCGGGCTCATCCGTGACGATGAGCGGACGGTCATGAGCGGCATCCCCGGCCTGAGCGACCTGCCCATCGTCGGCCGTCTCTTCGCACACAACCGGAAGGAGACGCAGCAGACCGACATCCTGCTCACGCTCACGCCCCACATCATCCGGGTGCTCGACCTCAACGAGGCGGATCTCAGGCCGTTCCGCGTCGGACGCGACTCGGGCTCTCCGCTCATCGACCTGCCTGCACCGATTCCGCCGCCGCCGGACCCCGATCAGCCGGCGGCGCAGCCGACACAGCCACAGCCGATCAAGCCTCCGCCGCCCGCGAAGCCGATTCCTGTCCCGATTCCGTAAAACCGGTTTCACGACCGCGCTTGCTCTGAAGGGATCGATTCGCCGACAGCCAGAGCGGGACAAACAAGTGTTTGTCCCTATCGCCAGCCGCGCCGAATCGCGGCGCATCCCCAATTCGCGCATGTCGATCCAATTCTAGCGCCCGCTCCAGGGCTGAAAGCCAGCTCGACCCTTTCCGACGTGATTCGGTCTGGTCTACGAGCGATCAACCGCATTGTCTTCAACTTGAAAATGCCATCCTGGGGACATTACGCGTAGGCTCCGTCTAAATCATGATTCGGAAAATGACGAATTCGGCCGGCCGCACGGGCGCCGCTCCCACGAGCACGATGACACGGCCGGAATCGATGTCGTTCTGGGATATCGTGTTCCGGTCGCAGCCCACGAAGAGAGCCTCTTCTGGCCTTGATCCGAGGAGTGCGCTTGACCGCCAAAGGTTCAACAGAAAATCCTCGACCGCCGCGCGGACGCTGCCTGAACGCGGCTGGCTGGATACAGCTCGGCTGCGCCGTCCTTCTGGCGGTTTGCTACTGGCATGACCCGGCCCTGCTGGCGGTGACGTTGCTGCCGCAGCTCGTAGCCATTGTGGGATATCCGCTGTGGCGTGG
>JBOGJB010000275.1:0-14241 GCA_050745085.1 Vicinamibacterales bacterium | reverse complement strand
CGTTGATATGGCTGTCACTTGTCAAGTAAGCAAAACCTTCCCGTCTTCACCATCGTGCGTGCTCGGACTCCGTTTCTCAGTCCTCGTTCATCGGTCGTTCCGGCGGCACGATGTTTTAGCGACGGTTGACGCTGCTGATATCCGCGGGTTGGGTACCGCCAGACTTCTATGCGTCGCGGAGCTGCCTCACTCTAGGCACGGGCATCGCAGCCGAAGCTGCCGCCCTTAACGACCTCGAGGGTTCTCCACCTGGCTACCGTACCGCCGGAACGACCGATGAACGAAGACATCCTGTACGCGCGGCGCACTTACTGCGACGCCGGCGACACCTTCTGCGCAATCGCCCAAATGAAGCCCGTGAGCTCGCGCGCGATCGCGGTGGCGACCTTCGGTTTCGCCTTCCCGCGCGCGACGAGCCGCCGGAAGCGCGTCGTCAATCGGAGTTGGGCCTTCCAGGCGATGTCGCAGACGACCTTGGGCAACGCTTCCTGTCGATACGCATGCTGGCGTCCAATCCGGGGAATCCCTTGGTACGCCCAGGCCGCTTCCGCGAGCAGCCGCCGCACGTGGGGATTTCCCGCCTTGGTGATCGCGCCGCGCCGGACGCTTGGCCCACTGGAGTACTCCGAGGGGACGAGGCCGAGATAGGCCATCAGTTCGCGCGGGTGCCCGAAGCGGGTCAGGTCGCCGAGTTCAGCGACTAGCGCCACCGCGGTGATGAACGATACGCCGCGCAGGGCCTGGAGCGCGTTGACCACCGGCGCCCAGCGCCACGCCGGGGCGAGTTGCCGCAGCTGCTCGGTCAGGCGCTCGAGGCGTCGTTCGGTTTCGTCGATCGTGTCGCGATATTCTTGCAACGCGACGTGCTGCGGGACGCTCGGAAAACTCAGGTCGGCGAGCCAGCGGCGGTACGCCAGGGTCCAGCCCTCACGACCGGGATAGCGGCGGCCTTGCCGCAAGAGAAACGCTTTCAGCCGATACTTTGCCTGCGTGCCGACCACGACGGCATCTTCACGCGCGCGCACCAGATCGCGCATCGCCTCGTCCATCGCGTCAGGGACGTAGATAGCTCGCAGCTCGCCGGCGCGATGCAACCGCGCCAGTGTCAGACTGTCGCGGCGATCCGTTTTCACACGGTCCCCGCTCCGTTTCGGGACCATCGAGGGACTCACGACCGCGCAGTCTTCGCCGCGCTTCGTCAGGTGGCGGTAGATCCCGAAGCCACAGGGCCCCGCCTCATACACAAAATGCAGGCGCCGGTCGGGCGCCCGCAACACCCGCACGACCTTGTCGAGCGGCTCGAGATCACTCGCGATGACCCCATAGTGGCGGACTTCTCCATGCCGGTCGCCCTCGGCGATCGAGACGTCGATCGTTTCCTTGTGGACATCCAGCCCTACAAACATGCTACGGTTCCCCATGACCTACCTCCTCGTGTGTGGCACGGTGCGAAGCGTCAGACACTCCGCATAATCCACGACGTGACGAGGGGTAGGTCAACTCGTTTTCCCGCGCGGTCTCAGCCACACTGGACGATTTACCCGCCGCCGAGCAGGCCCCCCTCAACTGCGGGGCCCGCGCAGGCGGCCGTCGATTGAGCGCCGCGCAGAAGCTGTGACAGCCATTCTGTCTAGGCTGCCGTACTATCACCACGATGCCCGTAATCGATTCACTCGGCGAAGCGGAGCAACAGGCTGCCAAGGAGCTTGAACCCAAACTCACAGCCCACAGTGCTGCCAGCGAGAAAGCGTTCAATACCGTTGGTCAGGCCCTCGCCGCTCTGCCTGAACTGCCGGTTGCGGAGGTGGCATTATCTCGGAGAGTCGCGACCGTTCTGATGGTTCGCTTGTCGAATGACTTGCGCGGAGTCGCCCTGATGGCCCTGCGCGGCTATTCCTTGCAGGCCGCCGCGTTGGCAGCTTCAATGTACGAGGTGGCGCTCTGCATCGGTTACGTAGGGTCTGACGATTCGAGGGCGAAGACATGGGTCGAGCATGACGATCCGACCAGGCCCTTTCGAAACATCAGATCACTCACTGAAGACGTTGTTAAAGACCTCGGCATCAGCAACCCGGCTGAGGCCACCGAGGCTCGGTATCGAGTTTATCGTCAGCTGTGTCTTGCGAAACACGCCAATCCGATTCTTCAAAAGGATCATGGTCATTACGCTAACGACGAAGCCGTCGTTGCGATGAACGGTCCAGATTCGAGTGACACTTCGTTGCGAGTGGCTAGATTCGCCCTTGAACACGCCACGCGATTCACCATTCTGGCGCTGGCGAGTGTTCTCGACAATCACGTACCGGCCGGTCAAAAGCCACCATTGGTGGAGCGTCTTGGTACAATCAGGCAGGCGGTGAAGGATCTCGCCCAAGCTTCCATCAAGGAATACGGCAACGAGAACCCGTATCCGGGCGAATGGTAGTTTCAAATCGGCAGCCTAACAACGGCTTGGAGCCGTCGCGCCCATCGTGCTGTGCGATCCTGTCGCTGCGGCGCGCGGCTCATTTGAAGCGTTGATATGACTTCGGTTGTCAAGTGAGCCCAGATGCTGGGCTGAGACATTTCCTATAAGCGCGCTCTTCTTTGTTCGTCGTCGTTGCACACACCCAGGTCAGCGCCGAGGCGGGCCAGTCACACCGACGGTTGATCCTGCTGAGATCCGTGGATTGGGTACCACCTGACTGGGATCCCGTCGCGCGCCTGCCTCGCTCTAGGCACGAGGGTCGACCGCAGCCGCCTCTGAACGTCGTCGAGGATTGCGCGCACACCGCGGCCGCACCCCGACGCCGACCCGAGAGGTTGAGCGATGCCCTTACACGAGCGGCACCGCTTTGGAAATGGCCCACATGAATGCGATGAGTTCGCGCGCGATGGCCGTCACCACCACGTTCGGATGCTTGCCACGCGCGACGAGGCGACGAAAGCGCTTGCACAACCGGACTTGCGCCTTCCAGCCGATGTCCTGAATCGACTTCGGCAGCGCATCGATGCGGGTCTGAATATGCTGCGAGACTTTCGCGGGGTGACGGTACGCCCACGCGGCTTCGATCAAGGCGCGCCGGGCGCGCCCGTTGCCGGCTTTCGTGATGCCGCCTTGCCGTCGCGACGAGCCACTGGAGTATTCGGACGGGATGAGCCCGACAAATGCCGCGAGCTGTCGGGGCGAGTCGAAGCGCGTGAGATCGCCGAGTTCGGCCACCACGGTGATCGCGACCAGCCATTGCACGCCGCGGAGCGCTTGCAGTGCCTGGACGACGGGATAGAGTCGCCACGTCGGGCCGAGATCCTGCAGCTCGGCCTCGAGTCGGGTGAGTCGATCGACCTGCTCGTCGACGGCCTTCAGTGCTTCCTGAAACACGATCTGTTGCACCGGCGTGGGACACACGACCTTCGCGAGGTAGCGGCGATGCGCCTCGTTCCAATCGGCCCGGCCGACGTAGTGCCGGCCGAGGCGGAGCAAGAAGGACTTCAAGCGGAGCTTCGCGTTCTTCATCGTGAGCCGCGCCGCATCGCGCGCCCGACACAGGTCGCGGATGGCTTCGTCTTCCACCGACGGCACGTAGACGGCGGTGAGATCACCGGAGCGCAGGAGACGCGCCAGCGTGACCGCATCGCGACGGTCGGTCTTCACTTTGTCGCCGGCTTTCCTCGGGATCAGCGACGGCGCCACCACCTGACAGGCCACGCCCTTGTCGGTGAGATAGCGGTAGAGCCCGTAACCGCTGGGACCCGCTTCATACGCGACCTGCAGGGTGGCGGCTTTCCCGCGCAGGCGCCGCAGCAACTGATCGATGTCCACCTGGCGGCTGCCGATTTCCCCGACGAAGACCGGTGGCGCGGCATCGCCACGCGCGTGGGCCACCGCAATAGAATCTTTGTGGACATCCAGACCAACGAACAGCGGAGTAGACTGGGCCATGGCTGACCTCCGGGAACACAACGCCGCGGATCATGCGGCGTGGCGGCTCTAGCCGCTCAGGCTAACCCGCGATCTTCGCTGGAGGTCAGCCTGTTCGCATTACCGAAGTCATTCTGTCTAGGCACCTACGCGAACCAGATGTTTTGGTTGAAGACTCTCAAGCGCATGAAGGACATCCCCGATAATCGGTTCAAGGGACTCAAGTCGGTTGCTCGCGGCCACGAGAACAACCACTGCAATCGGCAACGTCTTCAGGTTTTGTTGGAACTCGATATTCTGGTCGGCTGTGAGCAACGCATCGAATTCCACGGCGGCTTGTTGGAGGAGCTCGCCGTTGCTGAGACTCGTCCATGCCATCTGGCTCACGGTGCGGACGTCGTGACCGGCGAGCAGGGTGGCTAGCGGCCGCGGCAGCGACTCATCGAGCAGGAGTCGCACGTGAGGTCAGGAGATCCTTGGCGATTTCCAGGGCCGTAACCGCCTGCTCTCGCGTGACCGACGGAAAGTGGTCGAGAAAGCGGTCGAGGCTATCGCCCGCCGCGAGATAGTCGAGCAGATT
Source organism: Vicinamibacterales bacterium (assembly GCA_050745085.1). Classification (GTDB taxonomy): domain Bacteria; phylum Acidobacteriota; class Vicinamibacteria; order Vicinamibacterales; family 2-12-FULL-66-21; genus DATAEE01. The sequence goes on along the minus strand of JBOGJB010000275.1, from coordinate 9,760 downwards.
CTTGACCGGGACGCGTGTCCCCGCGAACACCGGTGTCCCTCCGAGCACCTCGGGATCGCAACGCACTACGGATTCACGTGTCGGCATCCGGGCCTCCGGCTCTACAATCCCATGGTACATCGTCTCGGGAACGGTGCCTAACACGGGCTGGAGCCGACGGCGCCGGGATTGAGTGCGCCGCGGCTCAGCCCGAGGCGTTATGCGGACGAACAAGACGTGGCGGTTATTGTCGCGCCGACGATACAGGGGGACGTAAAGTGATGGATTCAACGGCAGCAAACCAAGTGATCCGTGTCGGTCCGATCGAGGTGCGGTTTCGGTTGGAAGCTGGGCAGACGGCGGGAAGCCTGACGATGTTCGAATTCCTTGTCCCCGCGCGTGCCCGGGTCCCGGTGCCGCACAGTCACGACGCCTTCGATGAGACGGTCTACGGCCTGGAGGGCGTCACGACCTGGATGCTGGACGGCCAGAAAATGCGCGTCGGACCTGCCGACGTCCTTTTCATTCCCCGCGGACGCGTGCATCAATTCGAGAACCTCGACACGCAGGACGCGCGGGTGCTCAGCGTGATCGCCCCCGGGTTGCTCGGCCCGGAGTACTTCCGTGAGATCGCCGAAGTCGTCAATCCTGGCGGACCACCAGACGTCGAGCGCATTATGGAAGTCATGCGACGGCACGGCCTGCGCCCGGCCTTACAAGCGACGTAATTCAGGCAGCGCGCACGTTGTTTCGACGGCCGCATAACCTCCGCTTGCAGCCGTCGGCGGCTGGTGCGATTCTGAGCCGCCGCGGCTGAAGCCGAAACGTTAGCGATTGCGTTTCTGATCACGCACTTGGACCACTGCTACGGATAGGTCCTGCCTAAACGCCGCTGTGTTTAGGATCGCCGCTGCCCGCGACAGCAGAGTTCGTGCACTCCGGCCGCTTGTCGGAAGCGCCTCAAGCCGGCTGAGCCATTCGCAAATCTGGTTTCAACTGGCGCACGTTTAGGGTCAGGGTTCGGGTTCGATGAACCGAGAACTCGAACGAGAACCGAACCTTGAACCAGAACCAGAACCCACCTTGAACCCTGAACCCCGAACCCTGCACCGTTCACGAGAGGTACTTAACAAACACGACCTCATTGCGCTTTTCGTTGTAGATCAGCTCGTCAACCTGGGCCCGGACCATCAAGAGGCCGAAACCGCCGGGACGAATCCCTTTCGCCTCGCGCACGAACACGTGGGCGATCGGACTCTCCGTCGGCTGGCCCACCGCGGCGTGCGGGAGGTCCTCGAGCTGGAAGCCCGGCCCGGGATCGGCGATCCGGTAGAGCAGCATCTTCCGCGCGCGAAGACAAGCGATGCGCACTTTACGCGAGGGATCGAGTCGCCCGCCCCATTCGACGGCGTTCAGCAGCAGCTCGCGGAAGGCGTACGCGACCGACTCCCGCACCTCCGGCGTGAGATCGGTGTCCAGGTGCGCCATCACTTCTTCGATCCGTGCGGCGGCGGCGCGACTGCAGGGGACCACCAGCTCGACCCACTCGGGGCGGGCCGAGACGACCTCGATCTCCGGCGGTGGACCCGAGGTCTCGAGCACCTCCCGCAGCGTCTCCACGAGGCGCGCCGGGTCGATCGGCTTGTGGAGATATCGAACGGCCTGTTCCCGCACGACCTTCAGCAGTGTGGCTGGCGTGTCGTCGGAGGTCATCACGACGACCTTCGGACGCGTCTTTCGCTTGCGCAGGCTCGCCAGCAGGTCGAGGCCGGTCATACGCGGCATCCAGACGTCGAGCAGCAGCAGGTCGAAGCGTCCACCGCGCAGCCGCTTCTGCGCGTCGAGGCCGTCCTTCGCCGTGACCGTCGTGAAGCCGGCGCTCGTCAGAACGCCCTGGAGCAGGTGCCGCGTGGCCCGGTCGTCGTCCGCGATCAGGATTTTCGTCATCGCCTCCGTCTCCCTGCCTTCGATCGCGGCGCGAGCCTGGCCGCGGCGAACGCTTCCTCCAGCCGGGTCAGCCCTGCGCGGACGGTGTCGTAGCTCTCGTTCGCACGCGCGAGATCCCGCGCGCTCCCCATCCGTTCGAGGCGCTGGGCCGCGTCACGGACGGCGCGCGCACCGAACGTGGACACCGACCCTTTGAGCGCGTGCGCGGCCGTTCGCAGGCGTTCGCCGTCGCCACGGCGCAACGCCGCCTCGATACGCCGCAGGGTCTTCGGATAGTCGGCACGGAAGAGGCCCACCACCTGCTTCAGCAGCTGCCGATCGCCGCCGACGCGCGCCAGCGCCGCGCGCTCATCGAACAGCTCGTCGGACGCCGCGGCTTCCGGTTCCGGTGCGGTGTTGGGCGCTGGAGCGCCGAGCTTCTCGACGGTTGCGACGAGCAGATCGACGTCGATCGGTTTCGGCAGGTAGCCGTCCATGCCGGCCGCGAGGCAGCGCTCCCGGTCCCCCTTCATCGTGTGCGCTGTCAGCGCCAGGATCGGCACGTGCCCGCCGGAGCGCCGCTCCTTCTCGCGGATCGCCGTGGCGGCTTCGAACCCGCCCATCTCCGGCATCTGAACGTCCATGAGAACGACATCGAATCCACCGGCGCCTGCGCGCTCGACCGCGGCAACGGCGTCGCGGCCGTTTTCGACGGCTTCGACCCGGTGGCCCCGCTTCCGGAGAAGCGTGATCACGAGGGTGCGATTGACCGGGTTGTCCTCGGCCACGAGCACGCGAAGCGATGCCGGCGGAGCGGCGCGCGGCCGTTTCCCACGGCGCGCACGGGACCCGCCCGATGTCGGCTCGCCGAACACCATCGCGATCGCGTCGAGCAGATCGGAGTGCTTGACCGGCTTGGTGAGACAGGCCGCCAGGCCCAGCTCGTGGCAGCGGGTGACATCCTCGGGACGGCCAGCCGAGGTCAGCATGATGACGGGCGTCGGCGCGCGACCTCGAAGCCGCTTGATCCTCCGGACGAGCGTGAGGCCGTCCATCTCGGGCATGTGATAGTCGGTGACGACCAGGCGAAACCGATCCCCGCGCGACGCATGGCGTCGAAGGACTGCAAGCGCCGCGTTCGCGCTCTCGACGACGGTCGGGCGCATGCGCCAGCTGACGAGCATCTCCTCGAGGATGCGGCGGTTCGTCGCGTTGTCGTCGACAACGAGAACGCGCAAGCCGTCGAGCGCGACCTGCCGGGCGGGCGACTGGCGCTCGGCGGGCCCCTCGGGCCGGTCGAAGCTGGCGGTGAAGTGAAACGTGCTGCCGCGTCCCTCTTCACTCTCGAGCCAGAGGCGTCCCTCCATCAGCTCGACCAGCCGCGAGGCGATGGTCAGTCCCAGACCCGTGCCGCCGTATCGCCGCGTGGTGGAGCTGTCGGCCTGGACGAACGCGTCGAAGATCTGCCGGCGTTTGGCGGCGGGTATGCCGACACCCGTGTCGCTGACGGCGAAATGCAGCGACGCCTTGTCATCCTGGCTTCTATCCGTTTCCACGCGCAGGACGATTTCTCCCCGCTCCGTGAACTTGATCCCGTTGCCCAGAAGGTTCACGAGGACCTGACGCAGCCGGCCGGGATCGCCGACGAGGGCGTCCGGGACGTCCGTCGCGATGTGGCAGACCAGCTCGAGGCCCTTTTCTTCCGCGCGAAACGCGAGCATCTTGGCCGTATCCTCGACCGTCTCCCGGAGGTCGAACGGCGTTCGCTCGAGATCCAGACGCCGGGCCTCGATTTTCGAGAAATCGAGGATGTCGTTGACGATCGAGAGCAGCGAGTGCGAGGACGTCTTCACCGCGGTCAGGTACTCGCGCTGCTCCGAGGAGAGCTTCGAGCGAAGCGTCAGCTCCGTCATCCCGAGGATCGCGTTGAGGGGGGTGCGAACCTCGTGGCTCATGTTGGCCAGGAACTCGCTCTTCGCCTCGGCCGCCTGCTCCGCGCGCCGTTTGGCGACTTCGAGCTCCTTCAGCAGCTGGGCTTGCCGCGCCGCCTGCTCCTCGAGCACGTGCCGCGTTTGCTCCAGCTCGCGCGCGTAGCGGGTCAGCGTCTCCTCTGCCTCCTTCCGCTCGGTGATGTCGCGGGCGGTGCCATAAATCACCTGGCGCTCCGGGAATGGTGTGGCCGTCCAGAGCAGCCATCGCAGCGTCCCGTCCTTGCACAGATAGCGGTTCTCGAAATAGATGACCTTCGCGCCCGCGGCAAGCTTCTGCGCCTCGGCGAGCGTCGCGGCGCGATCGTCGGGATGCACGAACTCCAGGTACGGCCTCGTCAGCAGGTCCTCTTCGGTGTAACCGAGCACCATGCGCCACGCCGGGTTGACACGCTTGAAGCGCCCATCGAAGCCCGCGATGCAGAGCAGGTCGAGCGACAGCATGAAGAAGCGATCCAGCTCCTCTTCCGCGCGCCTGCGCTCGAGAAACAGACCGATCTGGCTCCCGACGGTCGCCAGCATCTGGAGCAGCTCTTCGTCCGGCTCGCGGATCTCGCGGCTGAAGAACTCCATGACGCTTCGGACCGAGCCGTTGTGCAGGATCGGAAAGCCGAACGCGCCGTGCAGTCCCTCGCGGGCGGCGATGGGCGCCCGGGGAAAATTGGCGTCGCGGACGACGTCGGGGATCCACGCCGGGCGGGCAGAAGCCCAGACCCGGCCGGGCAGACCGACTCCCGGCGGAAAGACGGTCCGGCGGCTTATGGCGTCGAACTCCGGGAACTCGGCACCGGGCGGGTGCCAGCTCTCGACGCAGCGGAGCACGTTGGCGTCGAGGTCCACGGTCCAGAGCGCGCCGTGCTCCCAGTCGAGCGCTTGGCAGATGGCCTGGAGGATCTTCGGCGTCGCTTCGGCGAGGGTTGCCGACTCCACCAGCGCGCGGGCAGTCACGTGCTCGGCGGTGAGGCGACGGTCTGCCGCACTGCTCGGACCCGCCGGGCGCTGATCGGCCGGCATGGCGTAGACGGTCGATTCTACTTCAGCGTCCGCGTCGAACCACCCTTAGATCGGCGGAGCCCCCGGCAGCGGGAGCCACCCGCGACTGAGATAGTCGCTGAGCCCCAGCGCGACGAGGATGCCGAGCCAGAAGAAGCCGGACGCAACGACCACCCAGGTGAGCCGCGTGCTGTAGCGGACGTGCATGAAGTACAGGATGACGAGCGTGGCCTTCGTGACCGCGATGCCGAGCGCAACCGCGACGTTCAGGAAGCCCAGATCGAGAAACGCGACCCAGATGGTGACCGCCGTCATCACCATGAGCGCGGCGAAGATCGCGTAGTAGACACGTGTGGGGACGATATATTCGGACATAGAACCGTTCATCGTCAGTGCCTCACGTGCGCGCCGATGAGATAGAGGAGGGGGAACAGGAAGATCCAGACGATATCGACGAAATGCCAGTACAAGCCCGACACCTCGACCGGTGAGAAGTACTCCGCGCTGAAGCGGCCGCGGCGCGCCATCCAGAGCAGCCACAGCATGATCCCGATGCCGATGACCATGTGCAGCGCGTGCAGCCCCGTCATCGCGAAATAGAGCGAATAGAACATCTCGACCGGTGCCTTCAGCTTCGCGTCGTCCCACTGAAAATGCGGACCTGGCACGAGGTGATGCTCGAACTTGTCGGCGTACTCGAACGCCTTGATGACGAGGAACGTCGCGCCGAGCGCGATCGTCAGCAGCAGGAACACGGTCTGCCCGCGGCGCCAGCTCGTCTGCGCCGCGTGCACCGCGAGCGCCATCGTCAGCGAGCTGCCGATCAGCACGACCGTGTTGACGCCGCCGAGGAGGATGTCGAGGTGGCCGCTCCCCGCCGCGAACGCGTCCGGATGCCACGTCCGGTAGACGATGTAGGCCATGAACAGGCCGCCGAAGAACATGATCTCCGTGACCAGGAACACCCACATCCCGAGCGTCGACGCGTCCTGCTGCTGATCGAGCGAGTCGAAGTGATGCGCGAGCGCCGGGTGCTGCGCGTGCGCCTGCCCCGCGCCCGGCCGAGGGATCTCGCGGTGCGCGCTAGACAACGTCCATTCTCCCGTGCGTGTACGCGTACGCCCCTTCGGTCACGACCGGCGTCTCCACGAAGTTCTCAGTGATCGGCGGCGAGTCGATCTCCCACTCCAGCCCCTTCGCCCCCCACGGGTTCGCGCCGGCCCTCGGGCCGTACCGCATCGACCAGAAGAAGTAGACGAGCGGGATCAGGTAGCCCACGCCGAGGATCGACGCGCCGGCCGATGACAGGACGTTCAGCACCTGGAACTCGTCCGGATACGCGTGGTAGCGCCGCGGCATGCCGAGGTAGCCCACGATGAACTGCGGAAAGAACGTCAGGTTGAAGCCGACGAAAACGATGAGCGCGGCGAATCTGGCCCAACCCTCGGGGTACAGCTTGCCGGTGATCTTCGGCCACCAGTAGTGCAGCCCGCCCAGGTAGGCCATGATCGTCCCGCCGACCATGATGTAGTGGAAGTGCGCGACGATGAAGTACGTGTCGTGCACGTGCACGTCGAGGCCGAGCGTCGCGAGAAAGAGACCCGTCAGGCCGCCTATCGTGAAGAGCCCGATGAACCCGAACGCGTACAGCATCGGCGCCTGCCACGAGACCGATCCCTTGTAGAGCGTCGCGGTCCAGTTGAACACCTTCACCGCCGACGGGATCGCGACGAGGAAGCTCAGGATCGAGAAGATCATCCCGGCGTACACCGACTGGCTGCTGACGAACATGTGGTGGCCCCATACGAGGAACCCGAGCACGGCGATGCCGAGGCTCGCGAACGCCACGAAGCTGTAGCCGAACACGTTCTTACGCGCGAACGCCGCGACCAGCTCGCTGATGACCCCCATGCCTGGCAGCACCATGATGTAAACCGCCGGGTGCGAGTAGAACCAGAAGAGGTGCTGGAACAGCACAGGATCGCCGCCGCACGCGGGGTCGAAGATGCACAGCTTCAACACCCGCTCGGCGAAGACGAGCAGCACCGTGATCGCGATGACCGGCGTGCCGAGGACCATGATCAGGCTGGTGGCGTAGTGCGACCAGACGAAGAGCGGCATCCGGAACCAGGTCATACCCGGCGCGCGCAGCCGGTGGATCGTGACGATGAAGTTGAGACCGGTCAGGATCGACGAGAAGCCGGTGATGAAGACCCCGAGGGCGGTCGCGACGACGTGGGTGTTGGAGACCGCGGAGCTATAGGGCGTGTAGAAGGTCCAGCCGGTGTCGACGCCGCCGCTGACGACCGCCCACATCGTGAACGTGCCGCCGAGCATGTAGATGTACCAGCTCAGCAGGTTCAGCTTGGGGAACGCCAGGTCCTTCGCCCCGATCATGATCGGGATCAGAAAGTTGCCGAGCGTCGCCGGAATCGACGGGATCAGGAAGAAGAACACCATGATCACGCCGTGCATCGTGAACAGCTTGTTGTAGGTCTCCGACTGGACGAGGTCTCCGGCCGGAGTGAGCAGCTCGAGCCGGATCGCGACGGCGAAGAGCCCGCCGAGCGCGAAGAAAGCGGTGACCGACGCGAGGTACAGCAGCGCAATGCGTTTGTGGTCGCGCGTCAGCAGCCACGACAGGACGCCGTACTCGGCGTTGATGTAATGACGTCGGCGATCGGTGGCGACGGTATGCATGGTCCTGACGTGCGGCTCGCCCGAGCCCGCCCGGCCTAAAGGCCGGGCCTACGTCCCTCCTGATCGGCCGTGGCCGGCGGGGCCGCCGGCGTTTGCCCGACCGGGCCCAGCGTCTTGATGTACGCGATGAGCTGCAGCAGCCCTTCCTCGCTGATCAGCCCCTGGAACGTCGGCATGAGCGGCTGATAGCCCGCGAGAATCTTCGCCTGCGGGTTCACGATCGACTCGCGGAGGTAGTTCTCGTCCGCCACGATCTTCCGGCCATCCTGGAGCTGCACGGTCTTGCCGAACAGGCCGTCGAGGACGGGCCCGCGCCCCTGAGAGTCGGGCATGTGACACGTGTTGCACGCGAGGTCCTGAAACAGCTTCTCGCCGCGCGTCGCAAGCGATCCTTCCACGGCGCCGCCGCTCAACCACGCCTGGAAATCCGCCGGCTCCATCACCTCGATCCAGCCGGTCATCGCCGAATGCTTCGTTCCGCAGTACTCCGCGCAGAACAGGTGGTATCGTCCCGGCCTCGTCGCCTCGAACCACATCGTCGTCAGCTTGCCGGGCACGACGTCGAACTTCGTGCGGAACGCCGGGATGTAGAAACTGTGGATGACGTCCTCGGTGCCCATGAGCAGCCTGACGGGCTGGCCGACCGGGACGTGCAGCTCGTTGATCTCGCGCTGGCCGTCTGGGTGCTGAACCTTCCACATCCACTGCTTGCCGACGACGTAGATCTCCATCGCCGCCTGAGGCGGCCGATTGAGCGTGAAGTAGACCCAGGCGCCCCATACGAACATCACCATCGTGATGCCGAGCGGGACGATCGTCCACAGCAGCTCGAGCTGAAGCGAGCCCGTGATGCCCGCGCCGACCTCGTCCGGAGTGCGCCGCCGGTAGCGGATGGCGAAGACGATGACCAGCAGCGCGATGAGCAGCGAGAAGAGCGCGCTGACCGCGATCAGGAAGAAGTACAGCGCGTCGACGTCGCCTGCGAAGCCTGACGCCTGCGCCGGAAAGAGGGGCAGATTCTCGATCATTGCGCCGTGTGGACCCGTGTAGTGTCCGGCTTCAGCCGGACCCGCGTTCGTTCAAGCCACAAAAACACGCCGAACGCCGCGATCGTCAGAATCCCGCCGATGCGGACGAGCGTCAACGCGACGAACCCGTACCGCCCCGTCGCCGGGTCGTAGTGATAGCAGAGCAGCAACACCTGGTCGGCGATCGAGCCGATGCGGTCAGCGGACGCCTCGACGAGGCCGAGCCGCAGGTCGCGCGGCGCGTACTCGATGCCGTAGAAGTACCGAGAGATCACGCCCGAGGGCGTGACGACCGTGATCGCGGCGCCGTGAGCGAACTGGTCCCGCTTCTCGTCGTAGACGTACCGAAAGCCGACCGCCTTCGTCAGCCGCTCGATCGACTCGGGCCCCCCGGTCAGAAAGTGCCAGCCCGCCGCCGTCCCCGGACGTCCGTACCGCTCGAGGTACGACTGCTTCTTCGCCCGCGCCAGCCCGGGCCCCTCCTTCGGATCGAAGCTGACGGCGACGACGTCGAACTCGCGGCCGGCGTCGAGCGACATCACGGTCAGCGCGCTCACGAGACCGTTCAGGACCTGGGTGCAGAGCATCGGGCACTCGTAGTACACGAGCGCGAGCACGACCGGCCGCCTGCCGAGGTAGTCGCCGAGCCGCACGTCGCGCCCTTCCTCGTCGCGGAACCGCAGGTCGAGCGGCAGGCGTTCGTTCAGCCGCTGATCGATCCCGACCTCGCGAAGGATGGCCGGCTTCTCGGACGCGGGCGGGCCTCCCGGCTGCGCGGCCAGCAGGACGGCACTCAAGGTGCTCAAGGTGCTCAAGGTGCTCATGGTGCTCACGGTGCGGCGGATCAGGGTGCTCATCGTGCTACTGCTGCCGGACGGGCAGGCCTCTTTCGACGATCAACTGCTTCGCGCGCTCGATCGGGATCCGGTACACGCCCGGCTGCTCCCCGACCTGGCCCTCGCCGTGGAGCACCCCTTCTTCTTCCGCGCGCAGCGCCTTCAGATCGTTGACCGGCCGCGTCTGCAGCCGCGGGCTCGGCGGAAGCTGGCCGGCGGGCTGCGCGAGCGGCGCCGGCGCCGGGTCGGCCGCGGCCGTCCGGCGCTCGAACGCGACGAAGAGCAGCCAGATCGCGACATGGATCAGAAC
>JBOGJB010000274.1:0-4939 GCA_050745085.1 Vicinamibacterales bacterium | reverse complement strand
GTTCAGGCGCGCCTTCGGCGAGCGCGTGGCGATCCAGCACAGCGCGCTGTCGGACGGCGAGCGCCACGACCAGTGGATCCGGATCCGCGACGGCGCCACCGACGTCGTCGTGGGCACACGCTCGGCGGTGTTCGCGCCGCTCGACCGGCTCGGCCTCCTGATCGTGGATGAGGAGCACGACAGCTCCTACAAGCAGGAGGAGACGCCGCGCTATCACGGGCGTGACGTCGCCGTCATGCGCTCGCGGCAGGCGGCGGCGCTGGCCGTGCTCGGATCGGCAACGCCGTCCATGGAGAGCTACCAGAACGCGCTCGGCGGCCGGTACGAGCGGCTGACGCTCGACACGCGCGTCCTGGACCGGCCGCTCCCCGGCGTCCGCATCGTGGACATGCGCGAGGAGTACGCCGCCGAAGGGCCCGAGGCGATCCTCAGCCGGGCGCTCGCCGACGCGCTCCGCGACCGGATCGACCGGCGGGAGCAGGCCGTGCTGCTTCTCAATCGCCGAGGCTTCGCGGCCGCCGTGTTCTGCCGCCAGTGCGCCGCGACGGTCGAGTGCCCGAATTGCAGCGTGTCGTTGACGGTCCACCTCGCCGCCGGACGCGCGCGCTGTCACTACTGCAACTTCTCGATGGCGCTGCCGACCCAGTGCCCGCGCTGCGCGGGCCCGTACGTCGAGCGCGTCGGCTTCGGCACCGAGCGGGTCGAGGCGGAGGTGGCCGCGCTCGCCACCGGGGCGCGCGTCGCTCGCGTCGACCGCGACACCATGCGCCGTCGCGGCGCGATCGTGTCGATACTCGACCGGTTTGCCGCCGGAGAGATCGACGTGCTCGTCGGCACACAGATGATCGCCAAGGGGCACGACTTCCCGCGGGTGACCCTCGTCGGCGTCATCTCGGCGGACGTGGGTCTGGGGCTCGCGGACTTCCGCGCGTCCGAGCGGACGTTCCAGCTCCTGACGCAGGTCGCGGGCCGCGCGGGACGGGGCGAACGGCCCGGCGAGGCAATCATTCAGACGTTGTATCCGGACCACTACAGCATCCGGCATGCCTGCCGCCAGGATTACCGCGCGTTCTTCGACGAGGAGATCAAGTACCGGACCGCCTTGCGCTATCCGCCCGCTGTCGCCCTCGTCAACGTCATCGTCCGCGGGCCGTCCTTCCGCGGGGCGCTGGAGGCCGCGTCCGACCTGGCGCGGCAGGTGCGCACGCCGGCGGCGGGCTTTCGAGTCCTCGGACCCGCGCCGGCGCCATTCGTCCGGCTGCGCGGTGAACATCGGACGCAGTTTTTTCTGAAGGGTCCCGCCCGCGGCCCCATGCGCCGGGCCGTGCTCGAGGCGTTGCACCGCAGGTCCGAGCTGAAGCGACGGGTCACGATCGACGTGGACCCGGTCAGCGTTCTGTGAGAGGCCGGATCGCCTCGTACAGCTCGAAGGGTCTGGGCGTAAACGACAGGATAAAGATGATGGCGGCAATCACCGCGACCACTCGGCGGCCGCGGTCGGGCGGCACGCCGTCATACGTCACCGGAGGATGCCGCAGCGCGCCGAGAATCGCCATCAAGACCAGAAGGGTGGCGAAGAACAGCCAGCTGAAGGAGAGGAACGTCAGCGCAACGACCCCGGCGAGCGTCACGTACGAGATCGTCGTCGTGCGGCGTCCGAACAGCGCGTACATAATGTGTCCGCCGTCGAGTTGCCCGTACGGCAGCAGGTTCCACGCCGTCGCCAGCAGTCCGAACCAGGCCGCGAACGCCATCGGGTGCATGTTCAGGCTGTAGCCTGCCGGGATCGTTCCCCAGACTAGCCGGGTCGCTGCGGTGAACAGAAGCGGTTCTCCGAGCGAGAACCCGGAAAAGTCAGCCGGCAGCGGGTGCACGTTCGACAGGTAGAGCCCGGCAAAGAGCAGCGGGACGAGAACGATGAAGCCGGCGATCGGCCCGCTGACGCCGACGTCGAAGAGGATCGCGCGCGTCGGGAACGGCTCGCGAATGCGAATCACGGCCCCCATCGTGCCGGTAATCGCCATTGGCATCGGGATGAAGTAGGGAAGCGTCGCGTCCACGCCGTGAAACCGGCACATCACGTAGTGACCCATCTCATGCGCGCCGAGGATCGCGAGGATCGCCAGGCTGTACCAGAGTCCGCCTGGAATGAAGTGCTCGAGCGCGGGCTGGACCGCGCGATGCCCGAACTCGGTCAGGAAGGCGTAGTAATGCCTTTCGCCGTAGAGGATCGTCGTCGCGGCCGTCGCAAGAAACAGCAGGATGTGCACCCGGTACCGGTGCTGAAAACGTCGGCGCGGGGCCGGCGGCACCCGGGCCTCAGACGACACGGAGGGCAAATCGAACGGACGGTCGGACAAAGGAGGGCGGAGGCGCTCAGCCTCCTATATTCTGAAGATCCTTCCCGGGCTTGAAGCGGATGGTCCGGCCGGGGGGGATGCGGACCTCTTTTCCAGTCCGGGGATTTCGGCCGATGCCGCGCTTCCGTGGCTTCACTTGAAAGACGCCGAAGCCGCGCAGCTCGATTCGCTCGCCCCGCTGCATCGAGAGCCGCATCGCGTCGAAGACGGCGTCGACAGCCACCTCAGCCTTGACCTTGGTGATGTCGGCCACCTTCGACACCTCGTTGACGATGTCGACTTTGATCATGCTTGGGCGCTCCTCGGAAAGCGTAACTAGCATAATTTCTGTCACTTACGCTGTCAAGTCGGCCCGTAAGTGCAATATCGAGATCCGCGCGGCATGGCTGTGAAAACGCCTCCGACCGTCGTGCTGGCCGGGCGCCCCAACGTCGGGAAGTCCACGCTCTTCAACCGCGTCACCGGCACGCGCCGCGCCATCGTCAATCCTGTGGCCGGGACCACGCGGGACGTGATCGCGCAGCCGGCGGAATGGCAAGGGTCCGCTTTCACGCTCGTCGACACGGGCGGCATGTTCGGCGCGAGCGCCGACCCGCTGCATGAACTGGTCGTCGAGCACGGGCGCAAAGCGCTCGACGGCGCCGACCTGGTCATCTTCGTCGTGGACGGACGCGAAGGGCTCGTCCCAGGGGACCGGGAGATTGCCGCCGCCCTCCGCTCCCGCGGGGTGCCCGTCGTCGTCGCGGTCAACAAGTCGGACGATCGCCGCGCGCGTGGCCGCGCCGTCGAGTTCTACCAGTTCGGGTTCGAGCCGATTGTCGAAATCGCTGCCGAGCATGGCGAGGGGATCGGCGAACTGCTGGACGAAGTGCTCGAGCGGCTTCCGGCGGCGCGATCAAAGGCTGACATCGAGTCCGGCGCCCGCACAGGAGAAGACCCGCCGGAAACCGCCATCGCCATCGTCGGCAGGCCGAACGTCGGCAAGTCGTCGCTCGTCAATCGCCTGCTGCGCGAGGAGCGGGTGATGGTGAGCGACATGCCGGGGACCACGCGTGACGCGGTGGACGCGGTGCTGAAGTGGCACCGACAGACGTTCCGCATCGTCGACACCGCGGGCATCCGGCGTGCCGGCCGCGTCGCCCGGGCCGGCGGCGTCGAAGCGGTCAGCGTCGTCGTTGCGCGGCGCGCGATCGAGCGCGCCGACATCGCCGTTCTTGTGCTTGACGCCGTCGAAGGGGCGGCCGATCAGGACGGCGCGATCGCCGGGGAAGCGGAGAAGGCCGGCTGCGGCGTCATCATCGCGGTCAACAAATGGGACCTTGTCAAGGATCAGGGTCCGGCGTTCGTGAAGGAATTCGACGACAAGCTGCGGTTCCAGCTCAAGTTTCTCGACTATGCGCCCCTGCTGCACATCTCCGCGCGGACGGGTGAGCGGGCCCCCAGGCTCCTCGAGACCATCGATCGCGTCGCCGAAGCCCGCGCGCGTCGCGTGCCGACGGGAGAGTTGAACCGATTCGTCCAGGCCGTTACGGCAGTGCATCCTCCCGCCAGCCCCGGGCGTCGGGAAGTGCGGATTCTGTACGCCGCACAGACCGGGACCAAGCCGCCGACGTTCGTGTTCTTCACCAACGTCGCCACGGAGTTTCATTTCTCCTACGAACGGTTCCTTCAGAATCGGTTGAGAGAGTCGTTCGGGCTGATGGGAACTCCGATCCGGATCCTGGTCAGACGCCGGAGCTGAATCAGTCGAGCGTCGCGCCGAACAGCGCCTCCCGGCCCCGCGCGGCCCCGCACCCGTGGCACTTCGTCACGGCCGGATTTTACGCGAAGCTTTGGTATACTTTACCGGCAGACCGCATGGAGATCCCCAACCGATCGCTCTTCAAGGCACCTGAGGTCTGTGAGATCGCTCAAGTCCAGCCCTATGTGCTGCGATCGTGGGTAGCGGAGTTTCCCGACCTGGGTATTGCCAAGGGGGGAGGCGGGCAGCGGGTCTACCGCCGCGCCGACGTGCAGCGCGTCCTGCGTATCAAGGAGCTGCTCTTCGTCGAGGGGCTGACGCTCGCTGGCGCGCGGCGTCGCCTCGAAGAAGAACACGGCGGCCGCTCCGAGGGCGAACCGGCCGAGGCGTCGATTGCCGAGCTGCTCGGCGCCGACGCTCGCGAACGGATCGCCGACGTGCGGCAGGGACTACGCTGGATTCTCGATCTGCTGGCGGGCAATGGCGGTTCAGCCAGACGAGCGGCGGCGTTGTTCGAGATGGGGCGGGCGGCGGCTCCGGCCGTGCGGACAAAGAAGCACACCGTCAAGAAGAAGAAAGCTCGCCGTTGATCGGGATGTAGCGCAGCCTGGCTAGCGCACCAGACTGGGGGTCTGGGGGTCGCGGGTTCGAATCCCGCCATCCCGACCATTAGATGCAAGGAGTTACGGCCCGGCGCCGATCGCCGGGCCGTAGCTTTTTGCAACGAGATTGCAACGGCAGCGCGGATCCAGTAGCGGAAGGGATTCCGACATGGCAAAGCGATCGCAACGTGAGGCCGGGGTAAAAGCGGCGCGCACCCGGAAGCGCCGGGCGGCCG
>JBOGJB010000273.1:0-4258 GCA_050745085.1 Vicinamibacterales bacterium | reverse complement strand
CGCTCGACAAACGGGGCCGTCGGCAGCCGCATGCCGAGGGGCGTGGGATGGATCTGGTCGAGAGGTGTCGCGGCGTTCTGCCGGACCGCTCCCGGGTTGCGCGCCCGCATATAGAGACCCCCCTTTGCTTACCGGCGCATCGCGCTGACCTGTCCTATAGCGGTGCCTTCGCAGGTCGACTGCGTCTGGGAGCCGCTGAATCGCGTGCCGGCGATGTCGACCGTCGTTTCCGCCTTGAGTACCGCCTCGCACCCCGGCGCGAGCGCCGCTCGAGCCGTGTAGGTGAAGGTCGAGGCGTCGATCTCGCCGTTGACCGGGACGGCCAGGTCGAGACCGTTGAACCGTAACGTTCCCGTGACGCTTGCGCCGGACTGCCGCAGTTCCATGACGAACCTGTCGATCTGTGACGTGCCCAGGCCCTGCACCGTTCCCTCAAAGCGCGCGTCCCACGTCCCCGTGATCTCAGCGCCAGCCCCGGGGCCGACAGGGTTCTCGCCGCAGCCCGCTGCGAGAACGGCCAGAACACCGAAAAGCGCCAGCGAGCGTCTGATGTCCATCGCCGATCCGTTTAGACGCCCTTGCCCTTCGTCGTCGTCCGCAGCCGGCAGATCCAGTGGTTGGCGGCGACGTACAGCACGCTGCCGTCCTCGCCCCAGGTGAGATTGCCGGTGGGAACGCCCGTCTCGATGCGGCCAAGCCGCGTGCCGTCGGGCGCGAACACGTGAATCCCGCCGGGACCGGCCGCGAAGACGTTGCCCAGCCGATCGATCTTGAGGCCGTCCGGCACCCCCTCGCCCGGTTTGACCCACGCCGCCGCGTCGGCAAACTGACGGCCGCGGCCCAGTGTACCGTCCGGAAGCATCTCGTAAGCCATCCAGATCGGCCGCGCGTGCTCAGCGTTGGCCACGTACAGCGTCTTCTCGTCGGGCGAGAAGCCGAGGCCGTTCGGCGCGTTCAGCTCGCGCGTGACGACCGTCAGCGTGCCGTCGGGCCTCAAACGATAGACGCCCTGGAACGGAACCTCCTTGGCCGGATCCGAAAACGTCCCCGGAAGCCCAAAGGGCGGGTCGGTGAAATAGAGATCGCCGCTCGAGTGGTAGACGAGGTCGTTAGGGCTGTTCAGCCGCCGCCCCTCGAAGCGGTCAGCCAGCACCGTGATACGCCCGTCGCGCTCGCGCCGCGCGATCCGCCGGTCACCATGCTGACACATGACCAGCCGTCGCTCGCGATCGAACACGAGCCCGTTCGAGCCCGGCTCGCGCCCGCCGAACGGTTCGGGGCCGCTGTAGCCGCTCGACCCGAAGAACAGCGTGATGCCTTTCTTCTCCGTCCAGCGGTACACGCCGTTCCGCGGCACGTCGGAGAAGAGCAGCGACCCGTTGGTCGGATCCCACAGCGGCCCCTCGGCCCACTCGATACCGTCCGCCACTTTTTCCAGCGCCGCGCCGGGAGGCACGAGCGCATCGAAGCGCGGGTCGAGGCGCTCGATTCGGCCGACGGTCGCAGTGCGGTCACGCGTGGAGGCCTCGGGCCGGGGAAGCACGGCCAGGACGGCCACCAGTATGAACAGGGGGGCGACGGCTGGCGCTCGCGTCACAGGGAGCCTCGGTCCTCGCGCACCCGCTCGAACACCATGATCTCGGTCTTCCAGCCTTCGCGCTGGCGCTTCTCGAAGGAGGCCTTGAGGTGGGGAAGCGTCTTGTGCAGCTCGAGCGCGTCGCGGCTCGTCCAGACCTCGAGCCGCATAAACTCGTGCCGACGCTCGGGAGACTGATACAGGTCGTAGGCGATGCAGCCGGGCTCCGCGCGCGTGGGCCCGGCCAGCGACAGCAGGTGCTGCATGAGATCGGCGTCCCGGCCCGGCAGGCCGTGGATCAATGTCACCGCGGTGATGCGCCTGTCTGGGGCGTTCGTCGATTGCGCCGCGTGTGCGCGCACGTCGGGGACCGCCGCTGCGACCGCTGCGCCGCCGGCTGCCTTCAGAAACGCTCGTCTGGACCTCATGGCTGCCGCTCCCTCCGGCGTCAACGCGCCGTGCGCGCCGCCGGCGCCTTGAGCTCGATGAGGATGCCGTGCGCGTCGGCGCTCCCGATATTCTCGGACGCGTGTGCGGTCGTATCGCTGTAAGCGACGTCACCGGCCCGCGCTTCACGCAGACGCGTTTCGCCGTTCGGAAGCCGGAAGCGGATCTTGACGTCGGTCAGAAAGACCGCCACGTGGGTCGGGTGCGAATGCGTAGTCTCGGTCGCGCCTTTCGCAAGCCGGAAGTCCAGGACGCGCACGCGGTCGTTCTCGGCGAGAATCTTGTAGTTCTCCGGATAGAGCTTCAGCGGATCCTGCGAGACGGTGGCGGCCTCCGGCTCGGCCAGGACGTCGGCGCCCGCAATTGCAATGTCTTCGTCCACCTGGGGTGTATCGCCGCTGACACCGACCGCGCCGACCACCTTGCCGTCGATCAGAATTGGCACGCCGCCCTGGAGCGGTGTCGCGTCGGCGAGCGCGAGCGCCGCCACGCGGCCGCTCTTGATCTGCTCCTCGAACACGCGGCTCGGACGGCGGTAGATGGCCGCGGTCCGCGCCTTGCCGATGCCGACGTTGACGCTCGCGACCTGCGCCGTATCCATCCGCGAGAGTTCGATGATGTTGCCGCCGTCATCGACAACGACGGTGACGACACCGACGCCGCGGACGTGAGCGGCCGCCTCGCACGCGGTGATGATCTTCCTGGCAGCCGCCAGCGTCAGGACCTTCTTGTCGAGCGTCAACGGCTCGTCAGATCCGGCCGCCGCAGCGCTTGCCGCGATGAGAGCGCTTACACCGACGACGCGCGCCGGCCATCCCATTGTGTTTCTCCCCTGAGCGTTCTGATGCCGGCGTCGGGTATCGGTTTCGACCTGGAGACCGCGTTCCTGTCAACTCGTTGACGTGTCGTGGCCCCTTCGAACCCGCGCTCGGATGAACGCCGCTGTTGCGGCGACCGCGCCGTACTCGATGACGAGAAGCCACCCCGGCACCGCCCAGCGCGTTCCCGGCGGAAACGCCCACACGACGTACACGGGAAGAATCGTGATGCTCCAAACAAGCAGCGGCAGCGTCCAGCGAGTCGTGAGAAACGGCACGAGCCAGACCAGATACCAGGGATAGACGAGCGGCGCGAACATCAGCGTGACCGCCATCGGCCATGCCCACGCCTCCGGCGCGCTCGCCGCGCCCTTCGCCCGAAGCCACGCCGCCGCTCCCAATCCCGCCGCCAGAGCGATCCAGGCCACGGCCCATGGTCCGGCGATACCCTCCAGCCCTTGATAGACCGGCCCATTGAAACGGAAACGATCGATCACCCTCGAAACCGATCCGATGGGAATCACTCCATCCCGAACGTAGGGCCAGTAGAGCGCGGCGGCGAGCGCTCCGCCCGCCGCCGCATCTCGCGCCCGGATCCGCCGCCACAGCAACGGCGCGAGGACGGCCGGCAGGAACTTCACCGACACCGCGGTTACAAACGCGAGGGTTCCGACGAAAGACCGCCGTTTCGCGAGCGCGAGCGCCGCCGAGGCCAGCAGCAACGCGCCCAGCGCGTCGAGGTGCCCATTTCGCGCGCCTTCGAGGACGACCAGCGGGTGCCAGGCGTACGTCACGACGAGCCATGCTGGGCGTCCGGTCGCTCGCAGCAGCTGCAGCAGCGCCAGGGACGCGAGCAGATCTGCGGCCACGAGAGCTGCCTTGATTGCGCGCGGCGATTCGCTCACGGCGGTGACGGCACGGAAGAACAGCTGCGCCGCCGGCGGGTAAGGGCTCGGCACACTCATGTTGTTCATCTGGCGCGTGTCCGGTGTGTGAATCGCCCGGTATGCGGGATCCGACGGAATCACGACGAGCGGATTGTGGCCGTGTCGCTGCAGGCGCGCGTCCCAGAGGTACCGAAAGATGTCGCTGCCCGCGCCGGTGTTCGGATAGAGCGCGGGCAGGCGCATCGCGAGGGCGAACGCCAGGATCGTCCAGAGCACCCATGGTGACGGCGCCGAGGGCCGACACCGCGCGATGACGACGAGTGCGACCAGATAGGCGGTACACGCGACCGTAACGAGGGTGAAAAAGAGCGGCGCGCCGTCGCGGGTGTGGCCGAAGGCGAGCCAGCCGTGCGACAGCGTCGCGAGGCCGCCACAGGCGAGAAACGCGAAAAGCATCCGCCGTGAGCTCTGCCCTGCGAGTGCCGAAGGGGCCCGCATCGAACTTGTCGAACGGTCCGGCACGCGTCAGC
>JBOGJB010000272.1:0-8701 GCA_050745085.1 Vicinamibacterales bacterium | reverse complement strand
GTCGCGCGCCGACATCGTTCTCGCGCTGCGACAGGAAACGGGCACGCTCGCCGGGTCGCGGCGCTCGGGCCGGCTCACCGCCGCGCTCGTTGTCGCACAGATCGCCCTCGCGGTCGCGATCCTGACCGACGCGGGCCTGCTGCTGCGCAGCATGCAGCGTTATCAGGCCGGTGATCTCGGCTTCGACCCGCAGGACGTCCTCGTCGCCCGCTACAACCTCCTGCCGTCGCGCTACCCATCCGCCGCCGGCCGCGAGTTCCACCGGCAGCTCCTCGACCGGCTGCGCGCGACGCCTGGCGTCACCGGCGCGACCATCGCGCGGTGGATTCCGCTCAGCCTGGGCGGCGCCGGCACAACATCGATCGAAGTGCCGGACTATCTGCCGGCGCCTGGCGAAGAGGTGCGCGTCCGGCTGAACATCGTCGGGCCCTCCTACTTCACCACGATGCGGATTCCGGTGCTGCGCGGGCGCGACTTCGACGCACGCGATACGGCGGGCGGACGGCGCGTGGCGGCCGTCAGCCAGTCCGCGGCGGAGCGGTTCTGGCCGGGGCGCGATCCGGTCGGCGCGTCGATCGAGTTCGGGGGCGAACGGTTCGAGGTCGTCGCCGTCGCGGGGAACGCGCCGCGACAGCTCGTGATCGATGTCCCCGACCCGTGCGTCTACATCCCGGTGATGCAGGTGTACCGGGCGGACATGATCCTGCACGTGCGCGCCAGGGAGGGACAGCCGGCGCCGCTCGCGCTCGTGCGCCAGACGCTGGACACGCTGGACCCGGACCTGCCGCTCACCGATCCGCGGACGCTCGACGACCACGTGCGGGATGCCGGTTTCCGCCAGCGCGTCGGCGCCACGCTTTTTGGGCTCTTCGGCGCGATCGCGGCGCTCCTCGGGGGCCTCGGCATCTACGCCCTGCTCTCGCACTTCGTCGCGGAGCGCACGCGAGAGCTCGCGCTGCGGCTCGCGCTCGGCGCCGAGCCCGCGCGGCTCCGGCGCCTGGTCCTGTGGCGTTCGCTCTCCCTCGCCGCGGCGGGCACCGTCGCCGGGCTGGCGCTGGCGATGTGGGGGTCGCGGTTTCTGACGTCCCTCCTCGTCGGGGTGACGCCGGCCGATCCGCTGACGCTCGTTGTCGTTCCCGCGCTGGCGCTCCTCACGGCCGTTGCCGGCACGCTCGCGCCGCTCGCGCGGCTGAGGCGGTTGGATCCGGCGACGCTTCTGCGGGGGTGAACCGTTTTGCTGTGTGTCCGGCTTGCACGCTGTCCAACACTGAAATACGATGCGCTGATATTCCGCCCGAGGGTACTCATATGAAGGTCTACGACGCGGCAAGCATCCGGAACGTCGCTCTGGCCGGGCATAGCGGCTCGGGCAAGACACAACTGGTCTCCGCCATCCTGTTCAACGCCGGCATGGTCAACCGGCTCGGGAGAGTAGACGAGGGAACGACGGTCACGGACTACGACGAAGAAGAGATCGCTCGCAAGCACACCCTTTCCGCCAGCCTTGCGTTCGCGGAGTGGAACAAGCAGAAGATCAACCTGATCGACACGCCGGGGATGGCGAACTTCCTGACCGACGCGCGCGCCGCGCTCAAGGTCGCCGACTGCGCGCTCGTCGTCGTCGACGCCGTGTCGGGCGTCCAGGTCTCGACCGAGAAGGTCTGGGAGATCTGCAACGAGCTGGAGCTGCCCCGCATCGTTGTGCTGAACCGCTTCGATCGCGAGCGCGCGAGCCTGGAGCGGGCGCTCGAATCGCTGCACCAGTCGCTCGGCCGCGAGGTCATCCCGATTCAGCTCCCGATCGGCGAGGAAAGGGACTTCAAGGGGATCGTCGACCTCGTGACCATGCGCGCGATCACATTCGCGGCCGACGGCTCGGGCAAACCGTCCGAGGCGGAGATCCCCGCGGCGATGAAGGAGGCGGCGGACGCGGCCCGCGAGGCGCTCATCGAGATGGTCGCCGAGGCGGACGAGTCGCTGATGGAGAAGTTTTTCGACGCAGGCACGCTGACGCAGGAGGAGCTCATCGCCGGCCTGCGGAAGGCTGTCGCGTCGGCCAAAGTATTCCCCGTCCTGTGCACCTCGGCGGCGGCCAACGTCGGCATCCAGCCGCTGGTCGACGCGGTCCTCGCGTACGCGCCGTCGCCTGCCGACCGGCAACTGAAGGGGCAGCACCCGAAGACCGGCGCGGAAGCGTCAGCGTCGGCCGGGGGCGCCGGCGCCGCCGCGGCCTACGTGTTCAAGACCGTCGCGGATCCGTTCGCCGGACGCATCACGCTCTTCCGCGTGCTGACCGGGTCGCTCAAGGCCGACACGACCGTGCACAACCTCACGAAGGACGTGCCGGAGCGGCTCGGCCACCTCGTGACGATGCAGGGAAAGACGCAGTCGCAGGTCCCCGAGGTCAAAGCGGGCGACATCGGCGCCGTCGCGAAGCTGAAGGAAACCGTCACCAACGATCTCATCGGCGACAGGACGGCGGCATTCACGCTGCCGGCGATCAAATTCCCGGAGCCGGTTCTCTCCTACGCGATCGAGCCGAAGAGCCGGGGCGACGAGGAGAAGATCAGCACGGCGCTGCATCGGCTGCAGGAAGAGGATCCGACGATCAGCTACACTCGCGACGCGCAGACCAAGGAGCTGCTGCTCGCCGGACAAGGACAGCTCCACATCGAGGTGACGGTCGCCAAGCTGAAGCGGCGGTTCGGCGTCGAGGTGAACCTGAAGCTGCCGCGTATTCCCTACCGCGAGACGATTACGGCGTCGACGGAGGCGCACGGGCGCCACAAGAAGCAGACTGGCGGCCACGGCCAGTTCGGAGACTGCAGGATCAAGGTCGAGCCGCTGCCCCGTGGCAGCGATTTCGAGTTCGTGGACGACATCTTCGGCGGCGCGATCCCGCGTCAGTTTGTCCCTGCGGTCGAAAAGGGGATCCAGGATGCGCGGACGCGCGGATATCTCGCTGGCTATCCGATGGTCGACTTCCGCGTCACCGTCATCGACGGCTCGTACCATCAGGTGGACTCGAACGAGCTGTCGTTCAAGCTCGCGGGCTCGCTCGCGTTCAAGGACGCGATGACGCGGGCGCGGCCGACGCTGCTCGAACCGGTGATGAACGTGGAAGTGTACGCGCCGAGCGATTTCGCGGGTGACCTGATGGGCGATCTCAACGGCCGCCGCGGCCACATTTCAGGCATGGACACGCGCGGCGTCTCGACGGTCATCAAGGCGCAGGTGCCGATGTCGGAGATGCTCACCTACGAGCAGCACCTGACGTCCGCGACCGGCGGACGCGGCTCGTATCACATGGAGTTCTCGCACTACCAGGAAGTGCCGTCGCACCTCCACGGCAAGATCATCGCGGCGTCGAAGGCCGAGCGCGGCGAAGTCCAGCACGAAGAGGCGTAGGACGGTCGCAGGCGCCGGAAACCGGAGAAAAAACGGAGGGAACGGAGTCAACAGCGGAGAAACGGGGTTACCGGAGACGAAACGGAGGAAGCTCCGTTTCGTCTCTGCTGACTCCGCTTCTCCGTTGTGATCCCCTTATCTCCGTCCTCTCCGCTGCCTGCAGCGGTTCCGCCGTCTCACGCGAAGTACACCCACAACGAGATCACGAGCAGCGCGAGTGCGGCGGAGGCCGCGAGCTGAAGCTGGACGGTGCCCGGTCTGCCGGCGGCCGGAGAGCTGTACTCTCCTTCCAGCGTCGCAAACGTCAGGCTCGCGAGCTTCGCGCGCGGTTCCGGCGCCGTGGCCAGCGACACCCCGACGAGAATCACGGCGCTGACGACGAAGATCAGAATCGCGAAGTGCAGGAAGTTGATCCCGACGAAGGCCTGCAGCGCAGGGCTGCTGGTGACCAAGGTGCCCGTGCGATTGATCTCGAAGAGGAATCTCGCGGCGCCGAGCACGGCGCCCGCAATGAGCGCCGCGAGGGCCCCCTGACGCGTCGCGCGCGGCCAGAAAACGCCGAAGAGGAACACCGCGGCGATCGGCGGGCTGATGTACGCCTGGACGCTCTGAAGGTAGAGGTAGACTTCCGAGCTGAGGTACTTGATGAACGGCACCCACATGATGCCGAGGATGACCATGACCACCGTCGCGATCCGTCCGACCGTCACCATCTGGCGGTCCGACGCGTTCGGCACCCACTTCTGGTAGAGATCGAAGGTGAACAGCGTCGACGCGGAGTTGAACGTCGCCGCGAGCGACGACATCAGCGCCGCCAGCAGCGCCGCGACCATGATGCCCGTCAGGCCGGCGGGCAGCAGCCGCACGACGAGCGCCGGATACGCGCCGTCGCCGGTAATCTCCGGATAGAGCGTGCGCGCGATGAGGCCGGGCAGGACGAGGATGAAAACCGGGAGGATCTTCAGTAATCCGGCGAAGATTGCACCGCCGCGCGCGTGCGCCTCGTCCTTCGCCCCGAGCACGCGCTGCACGATGACCTGGTCGGTGCACCAGTACCAGATGCCGAGGATCGGCGCGCCGAAGAAGATTCCGGTCCATGGGAAGTTCGGGTCGCTCGCCGGCTTGATCATGTGGAAGAAATCTGGCGGCAGCGCCGCACGCAGACCGGACATCCCTCCGGCCTCGACGAGGCCGATGACCATCAGCAGGACCGCGCCGCCGATCAGGACGACCGCCTGCAGCAGCTCCGTATAGATGACCGCGGCGAGACCGCCGAAGATCGTATAGACGCCCGTCGCGATGACCATCACCATCGCCGAGGTGAAGAACTCCCAGCCCGCGACCTCGCGAAGCACGAGGGCGCCGGCGTACAGCGATACCGAGATCTTCGTGAAGATGTACGCGAGGATCGAGATGGTCGTCAGATACCAGCGGCACGCGGGTCCGTAGCGCCGCTCGAGAAACTCGGGCATCGTCACGACCCGGCTGCGCAGGTAGAAGGGGACGAAGACCCAGGCGAGCGTGAGCACCATGAATACGGCGAGCCACTCGAAGTGCCCGACGGCGAGGCCGGTGCTGGCGCCGGATCCCGCCAGTCCGATGAAGTGCTCGCTCGAGATGTTCGTCGCGAAGAGCGACGCGCCGACCGCGATCCAGCCGACGCTTCGACCCGCCAGGAAGTAACCCTGGCTCGTCTTGGCCTTCCGGAAGTGGTAGACCGCCACGCCGAAGACGACGAGGAAGTAGGCCGCGATGACGAGGAGATCGAGCGTGGTCAATCGGTCCTCCGCTGGGCGAGCATCATACTTGACCCTGTGCGCCGCGTTTGTCACGATCAAGCGGCGTACCCTAGCTCATGGCCTCTGCCGAACTCTCACGACCAGCGCGCGGTCTGTTCGCCGCCTTCCTCGTCCTATTGCTGAACAGCGGCTATCTGGCGGCCTTTGCGTCGCCGACGCTGTTCTACTTCTCGAACGTCGCCCTGCACGTCCTGCTCGGCGTCCTGCTGCTGGGCCTGGGAACGCGCTGGCTCGTCCGCTGGCGGACATCCCTGTCGGGGCTGGGGGCGCTGACCGCCCTTCTGCTCGTCGCCGGCGGCGTCGCCGGACTCGCGCTCTCGGTCACCGGCGCGACCCGGGCCTGGCGCTGGCTGCTCGTCACGCACATCGTCCTCAGCACGGCCGGGGCGATCGCGGCGGTCGCGCTCGGGTTGCCGCGGGCCGTACGCGCGGTCGGCCGGCCGCGTCCGGCGCACGCGTTCATCGCGCTCGCGGTCCTCGGAATCGTGGGATGGTCCTCCGCCGTCATCGCGCGGCAGCGCGCCGCCGACCGCGAGAACGGCCGCATCGCCAATCCGGGGACGCCGCCGTCCACGATGGACGAAGAAGGGACCGGACCGACCGGTCCGTTCTTCCCGTCATCGGCCGAGACGAACGTCGGCGGAATCATCCCGGCGAACTTCTTCATGACGAGCGACACGTGCGGCAGATGTCACAAGGACATCTACGATCAGTGGAACTCGTCGGCGCATCACTTCTCGTCGTTCAACAACCAGTGGTACCGGAAGTCGGTCGAGTACATGCAGGACGTCGTCGGCACGCGGCCGTCGAAGTGGTGCGCCGGCTGCCACGACCATGCGGTCTTCTTCAACGGCCGCTTCGATCGGCCGATCAAGGAGCAGATCGACACGCCGGAGGCGCAGGCCGGGCTCAGCTGCACGTCGTGCCACGCGATCACGCGCGTGAAGAGCACGATGGGCCAGGGGGACTTCGTCATCGAGTATCCCCCGCTCCACGATCTCGCCGCGAGCGACAACCGCGTGCTGCGTGCCGTCCACGATCGCCTGCTGAAGCTCGACCCGCAGCCGCACCGCGAGACGTTCCTCAAGCCGTTCCACCGGGAGCAGACGCCGGAGTTCTGCTCGTCGTGCCACAAGGTCCACCTCGACGTGCCCGTCAACGCGTACCGGTGGTTCCGCGGCTTCAACGACTACGACAACTGGCAGGCGTCGGGCGTGTCGGGCGAAGGGGCCCGGTCGTTCTACTACCCCGCCAAGCCGCAGAAGTGCGCCGATTGCCACATGCCGCTCGTGGCGTCCAACGATCCCGCGGCCAAGAACGGCATGGTCCGGTCGCACCGCTTCCCTGCCGCGAACACTGCGCTCCCGTTCGTCAACGGCGACGCCGAGCAGCTTCGCGTCACGCAGCAGTTCCTCCAAGACGGGCAGATCTCCGTCGACGTGTTCGGGCTCGTGCGCGGCGACGAGCCCGCGGTCGCCGCGCGGCAGGACGTCGCCGGGGGCGAGCCCTCGCTCGCGAGCACTTTCGCCGTGGGCGAGGAGTCGATCAACTTCGGCGCGCAGCAGGCGTTCATCACGCCGCCCGCCGACGTCATCGCGCCGCTCGACAAGGTCCAGCCGGTCGTCCGCCGCGGCGAGTCGATCCGCGTCGAGGTCGTCGTTCGCACCCGGAAGGTCGGGCACTTCTTCCCCGGTGGCACCGTGGACGCCTTCGACGTCTGGGTGGAGCTGGAGGCCGTGGACGATCGGGGCCGCGTCATCTTCCATAGCGGCGCAGTCGCAGACGAAGGGCGCGGGCCGGTCGAGCCCGGCGCGCATTTCTATCGAAGCCTGCTCCTGGACGAGCACGGCAACCGGATCAACAAGCGCAACGCCTGGGCGGCGCGGTCGCTGGCCTACGTCCGGCTCATCCCGCCCGGAGCCGCCGACACGATCCACTACCGCCTGCGCGTGCCCGAGGACGCGGGGGATCGCATCACGCTTCGCGCGAAGGTCAATTACCGCAAGTTCGCCTGGTGGAACACCCAGTGGGCGTTCGCCGGTGTGCGCGACCCGGCGCAGACGTCGTACTCCGTCGGACCCGGCCATGACGACGGCCGTTTCGTGTTTACCGGAGATACGTCGCGCGTGTCGGGCGGGATGAAGCACATCCCGGACATTCCGACCACGGTCATGGCGAAGGCGGAGGCGACGCTCGCCGTGGCCGCCGCGAACGCGCAGGTTCCGGCATTAAAGACGCTCGAAGACAAATCGGTCCGCGAGCGCTGGAACGACTACGGCATCGGCCTGCTGCTGCAGGGAGACCTGAAGGGTGCCGAGGCGGCGTTCCTGCGCGTGACGAAGATGGAGCCGGGCTACGCCGACGGCTGGGTCAACGTCGCCCGCGCGCGCATCCAGGAAGGCAACATGGCGGGCGCCGAAGAGATGCTGCGCCAGGCGCTGAAGGTCGATCCCGGGCTTGCCAAGACGCACTTCTTCCTCGGTACGGCGCTGAAGAGTCTCGGCCGGTACGACGAAGCGATCGGACATCTCCAGACGGCCTCGTCGAAGTACCCCCGCGACCGCGTCGTCCTGAACCAACTGGGACGCGTGCTGTTCCTGCAGCGGCGCTTCGGAGAGGCGGTTGCCACCTTCACGCGGGTCCTCGCGATCGACCCCGAGGATCTTCAGGCGCACTACAACCTCATGCTCTGCTACCGCGGGCTCGGCCGGCACGAGCGGGCGGCGCGCGAGGAGACGCTGTACCGCCGCTTCAAGGCGGACGAATCGTCACAGGCGATCACGGGGCCGTTCCGGCAGCTGAACGCGGACGACAACAACGAACGGCAGTCCATCCACGAGCACCGCACGGTACCTGGGGTCACGGCTCGCACCGCGTCGCCTACCCGGGCCGGCGGCAAGTGATGCTTCGGTCGGCCGCCGCCCTCGGGATGCTGGCGTTTCTCCTCCAGCCAGCCGGCGATCAGGTTCCGCTGCCCGCGTTCGCGGACGTGACGGCCGCCGCGGGCATTCGCTTCAAGCACAACAACGGATCGTTCGGCAAGAAGTACCTCCCCGAGACGATGGGATCGGGCTGCGCGTTCTTCGACGCCGACGGCGACGGCCGCCAGGACATCCTGCTCGTCAACGGGATGAACTGGCCCGCGCAGGCGGGGCGGCCGGCGACGAAGTCCGTGATGGCGCTGTACCGCAACGACGGCAACGGCACGTTCACCGACGTCACCGAGCGGGCGGGGCTGGCCGTGCCGATGTACGGCTTCGGAGTGGCGGCGGGCGACTACGACAACGACGGCCGCACCGATCTCTACGTGACTGCGCTCGGCGCGAACCGGCTGTTCCGCAACCTTGGCGGGCTCCGCTTCGAGGACGTGACGGCGAAAACGGCCGTCGGCGATCCCGGGTTCTCTACGAGCGCCGCCTGGCTCGATTACGACCGCGACGGCCGCCTCGACCTGTTCGTCGCGAACTACGTCGAGTGGACGATCGAGAAGGACC
>JBOGJB010000271.1:0-2189 GCA_050745085.1 Vicinamibacterales bacterium | reverse complement strand
CCCTGCAAGCACGACCGCGGCCGTGCAGGCGATCCGCGGA
This sequence comes from Vicinamibacterales bacterium, assembly GCA_050745085.1. Taxonomy (GTDB): domain Bacteria; phylum Acidobacteriota; class Vicinamibacteria; order Vicinamibacterales; family 2-12-FULL-66-21; genus DATAEE01. Next base: position 2,149 of record JBOGJB010000271.1, on the reverse strand, counting down.
TCGCGGTCGTCGACGAGCGGCCGGGCGAGCGCAATGGGATCCTCCCCGCGGATGGCCGCACGGGCGCCGACCGCCGCGGCGCGCACGTCGGGGTGCGTGTCGTGGAGCATGCGCTCGACCGACGACAGCCAGCGCGAGGCGACATCGGACCGCGCGGTCGCCAGCGCGCCGAGCGCGCGTGCCCGGACGGCCGGCGACTCGTGGTACAGCAGCAGCGGGGTGACGAGGTTGCGCTTGTCGAGCGACTCGAGCACGTCGATCGCGTAAAGCACGCGCGCCTCGTCCGGGTGCGCCAGCTCCTCGACGAGCGTCTCCACCGTCGCAAGGTCCCCCGCGCTGACCCGCAGGTCGGTCGCGTCAATCTGCCGGGTCTCGAGACCGCGCCGGAAGGTCCGGAGGTATTCGTTGCGCGCTCGCACCGCCAGGAGGACCCAGAGCGCTGCCACGACCAGGCTGATGTAGCTGAGCTGCCACCACGTCAGCCCGAACCCTTTGATGGCGACGATGAGCGCGAGCGCGCCGACACCCTTGGCGAAGCGATCGACCGCCACGTCCGCGAACGGCTTCGCCTGATACTTCATGCTCGTCGGGAGCGGCATGAAGAGGATCTCGCGCGTCGTCTTGTCGACGTTGTAGCGAAGCGCCGTGTCCACGCCGCGGGCGGTCGCGGCGCTCCACAGCATGGGAACCAGCAGCATCAGGACGCCCGTGCTCCCCAGGGTGATTGGCAGAAGCAGCAGCGCGAAGCCGATGCCGAGGAGCCGGTGCAGGCGCGAGGTCAGCGTGATCTGAATCACGAAGCCGGCGAGCGACGAATAGAAGATGACGTTGCCGATGAAGGCGGTCTGGGCGTCTTTTTCGGGGATCAGCTCTCCGACGGCCATGTTCATCTGCTGCTCGACGATCCCCGCGCCAATGGCCGCGAAGCTGATGACGAGCGCGATGACCTGGAAGTGCTTGGACTGCATCAGGAGCTGCACCGCCTCCCGGAGGCTGATGCTGTCTTCTTCGCCGCCGATCTTGCCGGTCTCGGCCGGCTTCTCGCGGAACGCGATCGTCCAGACGACCGCGAAGCAGACGACCAGGAACGCGGCGGCCAGCAGCAGAAGATTCGTCGTCCCTATCGCGCGCGCGTACTGTCCCGCGAGCCCCGCACCCACCATCCCGCCGAGGCTGGACCCGCCGCCGATGAATCCGAAGATGCGCTTCGCCTGCCGCGCGTCGTAGACGTCGTTGGCGAGCGTCCAGAACTGGCTGATGAGCAGGCTTCCTGCGAGCACGCCCCAGAGGTAGAAGGCGACCGACACCCATCCCTGGCCCGTCTGGAACAGCATCCAGAAGGCCACGAGCAGTCCGACCATCACGATCTGGGTCGCCGCGAAGACCCAGCGGCGCGGCAGCAGCTTCATCGCGCTCGTGTAGCCCTGGATGACGAACCCCATGATGAGGCCCGCGACGAGCTGCACGTACGGCAGGTTGTCCGCGCCAAGCGAGCTGATGAACTGCGATCGGGTCGCCGGCTTGACGACGTTGTAACCGGCCATCGCGCAGAACGAGTACGCGAACATCAGCAGCGCGGTCGGAGCCTCCCGTTCGCGGAGCTCGACCAGGGGTGAGAGCCATCGCTCGGTCAGCGACATGGGAGGGAGAAGCCTATCGTAGAATCTTCCGCGTGGTCCAGAGGCTTCGCCGCTTTTTCGATATCCGGCCCGGGGAAGGGGCAGCCGTCATCCTGGTCTTCCTTTACATTGCCACCGTCGTCGCCTCCTACCTGCTGGCCAAGCCAATCCGCAACGGGCTCTTCCTGAAGGAATACGGCGCCTACAAGCTGGTGTACGTCTACGCCGGCGTGCCGGCTGTGCTGACGGCGTTTGTCGCCGTCTACAGCCGGATTGCCGCCCGCGTCGGCCACCGGCGCCTGGTCATCCTCTCGCTCTGGTTCTTCTGCACGAACGTTGTCCTGTTTTGGTACGCCTTCCGGTTCGCGGATTTCCCCGGCCTTCCGGCGGTCTTCTACATCTGGGTCAACTGTTTCGGCATCATCGCGCCGGTGCAGGCGTGGGCGTTCGCCGGGGCGATCTTCGACACGCGCCAGGCCAAGCGGCTCTTCGGACTGATCGGCAGCGGCGCCTCGCTCGGCGCCATCGCC
>JBOGJB010000270.1:0-5513 GCA_050745085.1 Vicinamibacterales bacterium | reverse complement strand
GTCGAAGGGCATGGGCTGGACCTCGGCGATGTTCCTTCGAGGTGGCGTCTGGCCGGTGCTGCCACCCGCGGCCAGGCGGACCGCTCGTCGGCTCGCGCGCCGCTGGCGCTCGGACGGCGTGCCGTCTTGGATCGCGACGCCGTTTGCGCGGCGCACGGCGCTGGCCGATCGGCTCCGCCATGATCCGGTGCCGGATCGCCTGCCGTCGGTCGCGCGCTACGACATCCTGCAACAGTACCGCTCGGCCCTGGGTACGCTGCTCAATGAAGCGGGTGAGCGCGCGTCGGCCGAGGCGGGCATCGAGGATCGCCACCCGTTCCTGGATCGCCGGTTGATCGAGTTCATGGCGGCGCTGCCTGACGAGCAGCGCTGGCAGCGCGGCCAGACGAAGTACGTGCTTCGCCGCGCCATGAGGGGGCTGCTGCCCGAGTCGGTCCGCCTCAGGACAGACAAGGCCGACTTCTCGAGTCTATTCGTCGATGCGTTCGACGCGCTCGGTGGCGAGGCGTTTTTCACCGATCTCGATCTGGCGCGGCGCGGGTGGCTCGACCAGGGCGGGGTTCTCTCGCTCTATCGCGGGATGCGCGGCCGAGTCGACCAGGGCTGGGCTGCCTACAGCGACGATGCGTGGTCGCTGTGGGCGATCGCCGGGCTCGAGATCTGGGTTCGATCGATGATGGAGGGACGTAATGGCGCAACCGGACAGGCCGCGTGAGGCCGACAGATCGGACGGGATTCCGCCCCCCGGTCGGCGGCCATACCGCAAGCCGGAGCTGATCGAGTACGGTTCGGTCGCGAAGCTTACACAAAGCGGAAGCATAACCGGCGGCGACTCGATGGGCATGACGATGGCGTGTCTCTAGCCGTCGACGAACACCGGCGCTATCTTACCGACCGCCCGCGGATCGAGGCCTTCCGCCGCGCGATCCGCGAGGTCGTCCGCACCGGCACCGTCGTCGCCGATGTCGGCAGTGGAAGCGGCATTCTCGGGCTGCTCGCGTGCGAGGCGGGGGCCGGCCGCGTGTACTCGATCGAAGCGACGGGCATGATCGAGCTGGCCCGGGCGGTCGCCGCGCGCAACGGCTTCGCGGATCGCCTGCGCTTCGTGCACGCGGAGTCCGTAGAGGTCGAGCTGCCGGAGCAGGTCGACGTGCTCGTGTGCGATCAGGTCGGCCATTTTGGCTTTGAAGCGGGGCTGTTCGATTTCGTCAGCGACGCCCGCCGCCGGTTTCTGAAGCCGGGCGGCGCGATGGTACCTGCGCGCGTCAGGCTCCAGATCGCGCCGGTGTCCGATCCGGAGCTGGCCGCTGGGGTGCGGTTCTGGTGCGAGCGTCCCGCCGGCTTCGACATGTCGCCGGCGCACGCGTGGGCCGCCAACACCGGGTATCCCACGAAGCTCGAGGCGGACCAGTGCCTCGGCGCGTCGGCGGTCGCGGCGGATGTCGACGTGATCGGCTTCACGGGCCAGCCGCTCGTGCTGGAGGTGTCGCTTCCGATCGCGACGCGCGGCTTGCTCGACGGCATCGGCGGCTGGTTCACGGCGGATCTCGCGCCGGGCGTGACCCTGACGAACTCGCCGTTGTCGCCCGATCGCATCGACCGGCGCAACGTGTACTTTCCGATCGACCCGGTCGCCGTCGAGCCGGGTGATCTCCTGGCGGTTCGCATGCGCATCCTTCCGACCGAGGTCGTCGTGTCATGGCGCGGCGAAGTGACGCGGGCGGGGCGCGCGCTCGCCTCCTTCAAGCGATCGACCGTCGCCGGTATGCTGCTGAGCCGCGACGACCTCGCGCGGCAGCGACCCGGCTACGTCCCGACGCTGACGCCGCGCGGCCGCGCGCGGATGACCGTGCTGGAGCTGTGCGATGGCGCGCGCCCGCTCGCGGATGTCGAGCGCGAGCTGTTCGAGCGTCATCGCGATCTGTTCGCTACACCTGCCGAGGCGGCGGCCTTCGCCGCCGAGGTCGTCACGCGCTACACGCGCTGAGCCCCGTGCGCTACCGCTTCTTCGATCTGATCCTGGCGAGCGACTGGTTGCTGCCGGAGCTCGCCGTAGACGAGGCTCACTCCTCCTGCCACAACGCCGGTGAGTCGCCTGCCATCACCATCGAGCGCGCCGACGCGCGTGTGGGCGATCGTGACGTCGCCTGGTTCCACGAGTGGCGTCTGTCGAAAGGGGAGCCGTGGCTCGCCGCGGCCCGGCTGCCAGGCGGAGGCTACCTGCTCCGTGTGCCGGATCTGGCCGACTTCCTGGTCGACGCCGTGGGCGCGTGCGTGCGCATCTTTCGCGAGGCGGAGACGTCGGACGACACACTGCGCCATCTACTCCTCGATCACATCCTGCCGCTCATGGTCAGCCATCGTGGCGAGCTGGTTCTGCACGCGAGCGCCGCGCTGATCGGGCGAGGGGCAGTGCTTTTCGGCGCGCGCAGCGGATCCGGGAAGTCCACGCTCGCGGCGGCGCTGGCCTCACGCGGCGCGCAGGTGCTCGGCGACGATGCGATTGCGCTCCGCGCGAACGGCGTCGGGCTGATCGCGCTCGGCGCGTACCCGGGCTTGCGGCTCTGGCCGGATGTTCTCGCCCGGACCGGTCGTCAGACCGGCCCCGCCGCCGAGTACTCCGACAAGCGCCGTGTCGGACCTGGGGCATCGGAGATCCGTTTTTCACATGAGCCCGCGCCTGTGACCGGCATCTACGCGCTCGACCCGTCGCCGGCAGGTCCGATCCGCGTCGATCCACTTCCGCCGCGCGACGCGCTGATGGCGCTCGTCGCCAACGCCTACGTGCTCGACATCGGCGACCGCGATCGGCTCACGCGCCAGCTCGATTGCGCGATCGGCTCGGGACGTGCGGTGCCGGTGCGCCGCCTCCGGTTTCCGCACGACATCGATCGGCTCGGCGACGTCTGCGACGCGCTTCTCGCCGATGTATGATGCTCGGCGTGACGCGAGACATCGATGCGCTGAGCTCGCCCACGCTCAAACACCTCCGCGAGCGCTGGTGGGACGAGAGCTTCACCAGCTTTCTGAAGGACACGCTGCAGCCCAGGGCGGGCTCACGCATTCTCGACGTCGGCTGCGGGACCGGCACCGCCGAAGTGCAGCTCTCGCGCCTGCGGATCTCGCAGGTGTCGATCTTCGGCGTCGACGTGCTGGCGGCGCGCGTGAAAGAGGCGGTGAACGCGGCGAAGGCGCACAACATCCGCGCGCGGTACGCCGCCGCCGACGGCTGCAACCTGCCGTTCGCCGACGGGAAGTTCGACAGCACGTTCTGCATCGCGGTCCTGCAGCACGTTCGCGATGTCGAGGCGGCAGTCGGCGAGTTCGCGCGCGTGACCAAGCCGGGCGGACGGGTCCTCGCCGTCGAGCCGGACAACCGCGCGCGCTACTGGTACAGCTCGGTTGGCGTCGGCATGCGCGCGTTCGAGGTCGCCAACCGCCTCTTTGCCACGCTCGCCGACGCGCGCGGCGACGCGACCGATCCGGTCGTCGGCCCGCGCCTGCCCGGGATCTTCGCACGCAAAGGGATCGAGCCCAGCGGCGTCGAGCTCTTTCCCGTCACGGTCTCGCACCTCGGCGCGCCGCCGCAATCCATCTGGGAAGCGCGGCGTCAGGCGGTTGCCGGGATCATCGAGCGCGCGCCGGACGATTCCGTTCGCCGCCTCGCGACCGACTATCAGACGCTCCTCGCCACCTATGCCGACGAGGCCTCCGCCGCCGGTCCCTCCTTCGTCGAGATCCAGAACACGCTGCTCTTTGCGACGGCCGGGATCCGATCCGAGTCCTGACAACACGAATGCCCGAATGCCGAATGAGACTGCACTCGCCACTGACTGGTGATCCACGCCGTCTCGAGCGACGTCCGCTTCGACATTCGGCCTTCGGCATTCGGCATTGATAATGAAAGACGGCTTTGAAGGCTGGGATCAGTACGCGCCGTTCTACGACTGGGAGAACGCCCGGACTGTTGGCCGGCGTGACGTCACGTTCTGGCGGCGGTTCGCCGACGCGCCCGGCGGTCCGGTGCTCGAGCTCGGCTGCGGCACCGGCCGCGTGCTCGTGCCGGTGGCCCGCGCCGGCGTGCCCGGCATTCCAGGCATTCCAGGCATTCCAGGCATTCCAATCGTCGGCGTCGATCGCTCGGCGCCGATGCTCGACCGCGCGCGGCGCCGGATCCGTCGCGCCCGCGGTCTCCGCGCGGCGCTCGTTCGCGCCGACATCCGCCAGCTTCCGTTCGCCCAGCGCTTCGCGCTCGTCATCGCGCCATACGGCATCCTGCAGTCGCTCACGCGCGACCGGGATCTCGCACGCACGCTCGAGGCGGTCGCGCGCGTCACGCGTCCCGGGGGCCGGCTCGGCGTCGATCTGGTTCCGGACCTGACGCGCTGGAAGGAATACCGGCGGCGCGTGACGCTCCGCGGGGCCACCCGCGGCGCGGAGATCGCGCTCGTCGAGTCGGTCCGGCAGGACCGGCGCCGCGGCCTGACGATCTTCGACGAGGAGTACGTCGAGCGACGGGGTCGGACGCGGCGCGTGCACCGTTTCTCGCTCGCGTTCCGCACGCTGTCCGTCAAGCAGATGACCCGTCGCATCGAGCGCGCCGGCTTCCAGATAAATGCCGTCCTCGGCGACTACAACGGCGGCCCCTGGCACCGGCGCGCCGACACGTGGCTGATTCTAGCCACCCGTAACGCCTAATGCCGGCATTGGGGATTCGGCATTGGCGGTGATACCATTCTCGTCCGGTTCATGGAGATTCCTGAATGTCCGGCCATTCCAAGTGGCACAGCATCAAGCATAAGAAGGCGGCCGTGGACGCCAGGCGCGGCAAGGCTTTCACCCGGATCATCAAGGAGCTGACCGTCGCTGCCCGCCACGGCGGCGGCGACCCGAACGCGAACCCGCGCCTCCGCACGGTCCTCGAGCAGGCCAAGGCGGTCAACATGCCCGCCGACAACATCAAGCGGGCGATCCGGCGCGGGACGGGGGAAGAGCCGGGCGTGTCGTACGAAGAGGCGACCTACGAGGGCTACGGCCCCGGCGGCGTCGCGCTCATGATCGACGTGCTGACCGACAACAAGAACCGGACGGTCGGCGAGATCCGCCACATCCTCTCCAAGCACGGCGGGAACCTCGGCGAAACGAACAGCGTCGCCTGGATGTTCGGAAAGAAAGGCTCCATCGTCGTCGACAAGTCGAAGGCGGAGGAGGAGGCGCTGATGTCGGCGGCGCTCGACGCGGGCGCCGACGACATGCGCGACGACGAGAGCAACTGGGAGATCGTCAGTGCGCCCGACGCGCACCACAAGGTCCTCGAGGCGGTGAAAGGTCTCGGCGTCGAGCCCCTCTCGGCCGAGGTCGCGATGCTGCCGCAGAACTACGTCAAGCTCGAAGGGAAGAGCGCCCAGCAGATGCTCAAGCTCATGGAGGCGCTCGAGGATCACGACGACGTCCGGAATGTGTGGTCGAACTTCGACATCGAGGAGAAGGAGATCGAGGCCTCCCTGGCGTGA
>JBOGJB010000269.1:0-3750 GCA_050745085.1 Vicinamibacterales bacterium | reverse complement strand
ATCCTGCCGCGTTTCGCATTCAAAACGCCCGATCGGGCGGGCCTGCCCCCGCTGGAGAAGTACGCACGACTCCAGATGCCCGACGGCACCGAACGAACCGTCGGGTACACCGAGGCGAGCCGCGGGTGCAAGCACGTGTGCCGGCACTGTCCGATCGTGCCGGTCTACAACGGACTGTTTCGCGCCGTGCCGGCGGAGGTCGTGCTGGCGGACATCCGCGTGCAGGTCGCGGCCGGCGCGCGGCACGTCACGTTCGGAGACCCGGATTTCTTCAACGGTGTCACGCATGCGCTGCGGATCGTACGAGACCTTTCACGGGAGCATCCGGGATTGTCCTACGACGCGACGATAAAGATTGAGCACCTGATCGACCACGCCGCCGCGCTGCCCGAGCTGGCGGCCACCGGCTGCGCGTTCGTCACGAGCGCGGTCGAGTCGATCGACGACGACGTGCTGGCGAAACTGAGAAAGGGCCACACGCGCGGCGACTTCGAGCGCGCCGTGGGGCTGTGCCGTGAGGCGCGCATCCCTCTGGTGCCGACCTTCGTGACCTTCACGCCATGGACAACCAGGCGGGGATATGTGCAACTGCTCGACGAGATCGAACGGTTCGACCTGGTGGAGCACGTGGCGCCGATTCAGCTTGCGATCCGGCTGCTCGTGACGCAAGGGTCGCCGCTCCTGGAGCTGCCGGACATGCGCGCCGTGGCCGGTCCGTTCAACCCGCGCACGCTGACGCATCCGTGGCGACACACTGAGCCGGACGTCGACGATCTGCAGCGACAGATCGAGGCGCTCGTGGGGCGACGGGTCACGGCGTCGCGCCGCGAGGTCTTTGAGGCGGTCTATAACCTTGCTGATCCAGCCAATGCCGAATGCCGAAGGCCGAATGCCGAAGGCGCTGGGAGCAATGCCGAATGCCCAATGCCGAATGCCGAAAGCATTACGGCTGTCCCGCGTATCTCGCGTTCAGCGATACCGTTCCTGACTGAGCCCTGGTACTGTTGAGCGGAACCCAGCGCAGAGCAGGTTGCTCTGCTTTAGTCGTGAGCACATTCACTCTCGAGTTCAGTCCCTTTCGGCATTCGGCATTGGGCATTCGGCATTGACGGCGAAGAAACGCGTCCTCATCGTCTCAGCGACGACTGGTTACCAGTTACGCGCTTTCAATGAAGCAGCGGAGCGGCTCGGCGTCGAGCTGACGTTCGCCACCGATCGGTGCCACATGCTGGATGATCCGTGGCGCGACGCGGCGGTTCCGGTGCGCTTCTACGACGAGGCCGACGCGCTCGAGGCGCTCGCCGAAGCGGCCGGGGACGAGCCGTTCGCCGGCATTCTCGCGGTCGGCGATCGGCCGACGGTCCTCGCGGCCCTGGCCGCCGAGCGCTGGGGCCTGCCAGGCAACCCGTCCGCCGCGGCGCGCGCCAGCGCCAACAAGCAGTTGACTCGCGAAGCGATCGCCTCGGCCGGGCTGCCCGCCCCGTGGTTTTTCACGGTCCCCGCCGGCTGTCCGCCGATGGCCGCAGCGGCGGCCGCGCGCTTCCCCTGCGTCGTGAAGCCGCTCGCGATGGCCGGCAGCCGTGGCGTGATGCGCGCGGACGATGAGCGGCAGTTCGCCGACGCGTTCGGCTGGCTGCAGGGGCTGCTCGCCCGGCCGCAGGTCAAGGCGGAGCGCAACCCGGCGCACGAGACGATTCTGGTCGAAGGCTACATCCCGGGCCGTGAGTTCGCGCTCGAGGGCCTCCTGGATCGCGGTACGCTCCGCCCGCTGGCGCTGTTCGACAAACCGGATCCGTTGGACGGCCCGTTTTTCGAGGAGACGATCTATGTTACGCCTCCCCGGCTGTCACAGGCAGAGCAGGAGTCGATCGTCCACACGATCGCGGCCGCCGCCCGTGGGATCGGGCTGAAGCACGGCCCGATTCACGCGGAGTGCCGCGTCAACGAGCGCGGCGTCTACGTGCTGGAGGTTGCGGCGCGCCCGATCGGGGGATTGTGCGCCAAAGCCTTGCAGTTCGTCGTCGCGCCCGAGCCGAAGGCGAACGCCATCGAAGACCGAGAGCGAGCCGAAGGGTGGGGCCCCGCGAGCACAGAGCCCGCGAGCACAGAGAATGATGACGTGATCAGCCTCGAAGAACTGCTGCTGCGCCACGCGATCGGCGAGCGGATCGACGGCTACGTGCGCGAGGCGCGCGCGTCGGCCGTGATGATGATCCCGATCCCGCGCAGAGGGCAGTTGAAGGGTCTGGACGGGTTGGACGAGGCCGGAGCGATCGAGGGGATCGAGGAGATCGCGATCACCGCGAAGACCGATCAGATGCTGCAGCCGCTTCCGGAAGGCGCGAGCTATCTTGGCTTCATCTTCGCGCGGGCGGCGTCGGGCGAGGCGGCGATCGCAGCGGTGCGCGAGGCGCACGCGCGGCTCTCGTTCAGGATCGAGAAACCGATCGCGGTCGTCGCCGCGTGGCCGGAACCGCAGCGGTAGGGAGTGGCTCGGTCCGCCGAAGCCGCGGCGAACGCGGAAGCTTCACGCGAAGGCGAGCAGGGCTGCGCTACGACGGCGGCGCTACGACTTGGCTTGTTCCGGCACGTAGCCCGGCGGGAGTGCCGCTCCCTCGCCGAAGAAGAAATCCTCCATGTGCTTGGTGACCAGCTCCTGCGCCTCCTTCTGCCAGGGCATGAGCCGGTACTCGTTGAGGATCATCTTCATCCGCTCTTCCCACATCTTCCAGGCCTCGGCCGACACGTTTTCGTAGATCCGCCGGCCAAGATCGCCGGGCCAGGGCTGCTCGTTGAGCCCCGGGAGTTCCTTCTGAAACTTCACGCATCGAACCATCCGCCCCGACCGGTTCGCAGCCGCCGGCGGCTCGGGCTGCGGGGGACCCCCACACTGTGCCATTCACGCTCCTCGGGTACGCATCGTAGCACGGGCGCCTGTATGCATTCATTCACGGCTTGTAGCGAATCCTTGCAGTTCAGCTAGTGGCCCGCCCCCTGGCACGTCTCGGATGGCTAGTGATATCAGGTACTTGCGCGGATCCTCGCTGGACGGACAATTTCGTCCGGTGGCATACGCTTTGATCCGTATCGCCCTCGCGGACCGGTGTGTGATGTGGGGAGAACCGTCGAAACACGACATCGATCGAGACGAAGAGGAGGCGCCGGAGACGCCCACTGACGAACCAACGCCGGTTCCGATAGAGGATCCACCCGCCGAGCCGAATGAACCGCCCATGGTTGTGAGCGGTCGCGCGGCGTCGGCGCGGACAAGCTAACCGCGGGGGCAACATGTCACTGAATACTGAGACCACTGGCGAGCGGAAAGAGCGGCGGGGATTCGCGTCGATGTCACCCGAAAAACAGCGCGAGATCGCCAGCAAGGGCGGGCGCGCGGCCCATGCCAAGGGAACTGCGCACGAGTGGACGTCCGAAGAGGCGCGGTCTGCCGGCCGCAAGGGAGGGCAGATTAGCCGCGGCGGGCGCGGCCGGCTCGCGTCGATGCCGGATGATTCGTCCGTTCCGCAGATGGCGGACTTCGACATCACCGGACTCTAATCGTCGCCGGGCGGCTCGAACCAGCCGGCCCGAGTGTGTGCGTGAAGGAGCGGAGACGATGGTGAAACGGGTGGGAGGTGCGCTCGCGGCAGTCTGGCTGCTGGGCGCCGGGGCCGCAGCGGCCCAGACGACGCCTGCACAGGAGCCGCAGCCGCAGGCGCAGCCGACCGAGACGCGGCCGGCGACGACGACCTA
>JBOGJB010000268.1:0-9560 GCA_050745085.1 Vicinamibacterales bacterium | reverse complement strand
CCCGAACTCCGCGGCTGACGCCCACCTCGCCGATCGGTCGCGCGCGAGCCCCTTGAGCACGATATCGTCGAGTGACGAGGGCAACTCCGCCCGTACCTGCGACGGCGCCAGCAGCGTGCCGCTCGCCTGCTGCGCGAGCGTCGCGTAGACGCCCCCCGCGCCGTACGGCGGCCGGCCCGTCAGCATCTCGTATACGACCGACGCGAGGCTGTAGACGTCGGTCCGCGCGTCCGCGAGCTGTCCTTCCACCTGCTCCGGCGCCGCGTACGCGATCGTGCCGACGAACATGAACGCGCCGGTCAGCCGCGTCTCGTCGCTGGCGGTCTCCCTGAGCGCCGCGAGCCCGAAATCCACGAGCTTGTAGGCCCGCTCCGCGCCGAACCGGTGCGCGACGATGTTGCCCGGCTTGATGTCGCGATGGACGATGCCGGCGTCGTGCGCCATCTGGAGCGCGGCGCAGATTGGCGGCACGAAGCGCCGCACCGCGTCCGCGCCGAGCGCGCCGGCCACGGCGATCTCCTCGCGCAGGCTCGGCCCCGTCAGCAGCTCCATCACCAGGAACGGGCGTCCTCCGGCGTCCACGCTGTAGTCGAGGATCGAGACGATGTTCGGATGGTGGAGACCGGCGGCGGCGCGGCTCTCGCGCAGAAATCGTTCACGCAGCGTCCGCGAGTCGTCCGCCGGAAGGACGACCTTGACGGCCACTTCGTCCCCGAGCCGCGTGCGGCGCGCGCGGTACACCGCGCCCATCCCCCCTTCGGCAATCGGCTCGAGGATCTCGTAGCGGTTGTCGAGAATCGTTCCGGCCGGGATCACGTGCGGATTATACTGTCGCCGCCGGTGAGCACTCTTCCTCCGTGGGGCGTCGCGGAGCTGCCCGCGCCGCCCGCCTTCACGTCCCGCAACGTCCTCCGCACGATCGGCCCGGGCGTGATCGGTCTGGGCGTCGCCATCGGCAGCGGCGAATGGCTCCTCGGCCCCTCGATCATCGTCCGGTACGGCCCCGGTCTGTTGTGGATCACGACCCTCTCGGTGCTGCTGCAGGTGCTGCTCAACCTCGAGATGGCGCGCTACACGATGTACACGGGCGAGCCGATCATGAACGGCTACCTGCGCACCCGTCCGGGCCCGACGTTCTGGGGCTGGACGTATACGGCGTTGTCGTTCCTGCAGTACGGCTGGCCGGGCTGGGCGCTCGCGAGCGCGACGGCGAGCGCCGCGCTCCTCCTCGGCCGGATGCCGGGCCAAGCGGACGCCGGGTTCGTGGTTCTCATCGGGTACGTCACCTTCGGCGCGTGTTTCGCGATCACGCTCGCGGGACGCAAGGTCGAGCAGACGATCGAGTACGTGATGTGGTTCATGGTCGCCGCGATCGCCGTCTATCTTCTCGCGGTGGATCTCTTCGCCGCGTCGGCCGACTCCTGGCGGCGCGTGACGGTCGGCTTTGTCGCCGTCGGCCGTTTTCCGGAAGGGGTCGATGCCGTCCTGGTCGGCGCCTTCGCGGCGTACTCGGGGCTCGGCGGCGTCGGCAACGCGTACATCACCAACTGGATGCGCGACAAAGGGTTCGCGATGGGGGGGACCGTCGGCTACATCCCCGGCGCGATCGGCGCGCGTGATGCCGCCCCGGCGGCGCTCCCGCCGCACGGCAACGTGTTCACCGTAACGCCCCAGTCGCTGGAGCGCTGGCGCGGCTGGTGGCGGTTCGTGTACATCGACCAGTGGCTGGTGTTCGGCCTGGGATCGCTGCTGGGGATGGTGCTGACCGCGATCCTCACGCTGGAGTACGTGCCGCCGGGCACGACGATCAGCGGGTGGGCGGTGGCGAACCTGCAGGCCTCCGCGATCGCCGCGCGTCTCGGCCCGGCGTTCTGGCACCTGACGCTGCTCTGCGGATTCTGGATTCTGTTCTCGACGCAGCTCGGGATCGTGGACGGCCTGCCGCGCGCGACGACCGACATGCTCTGGTCGGCGAGCCCGGCGGCGCGACGTCGCGGCGACGTCCGGCAGGTGTACTACGCGGTCGTGGCGGCCTTCGCCGTCTGGGGCTGCATCGCGCTGAACCTCGCGCAGCCGCTGACGCTCATCATCATCGGCGCGAACATCGCCGGCGTGAACCTCGTGCTCGAGAGCCTGCACACGATCCGCGTCAACCGGCGCTTCCTGCCGCCCGCGCTGCGACCGCCGCTCTGGCGCGAGGCGGCGCTGGTGGCGTGCGCGCTGTTTTTCGGTACGTTCGCGCTCCTGGCGCTCATGGCGACGCTCGAGTGACAGTCCTCATCCGCGCTCGATGTGAATCACCGGTTCGAACAGGCGCGAGCCGCGGCACTCCGGGCACCTCCCGGGCTTCGACAGCTTCTCCTCGCCGAACGTGAACCCGCAGGACTTGCAGCGCGCCCATCAATCCCCCATCAGCATTCCACAATCAGCATTGAGGTAGAATTCTCCTCCACCGGAGGTGGCTCCTTTTGACGCGGTTCGTTCCTCCTCGGGCGTGGCCGGCTGCCGCGCTCCTGGTGTGCCTGTCGGCCGGGGTGCTCGACAGCCAGTCGACGTCCTCCGGCACGGCGGATGGCCAGGCCGGCATCGCGACGCCCTCGCTGCGGACCTGGCTCGGGCGCGAGCCGGAGATCGAGCGGTACATGCGCGAGGCGGAGATCGCACGGATTGAAGCTGTGCCGATCGGGGCCTCCAGACCGATGCGCGCGTACTTCACAGCGGGCGGGCCGGTCGAGAGCGCCGCCTGGAAGACGCAGCCGCCCGGCACCCATCGCGGGCACCCCGACAACTACAAGGCCGAGATCGCCGCCTACGAGCTGGACAAGCTGCTGAACCTGCGGATGGTGCCTCCTTCGGTCGAGACGCGCGTGAAAGGTGAGCTCGGCGCGCTCATCCTCTGGCTCAGCCCTACGCGGATGTGGAAGGACGTGGAGAAGGAACCGAACCCGAATACGGAGGCCTGGAACGATCAGGTGATTCGGATGAAGATGTTCGATAATCTGATCTGCAACAGAGATCGGAACATGGGGAACCTGCTGGTGGACGCTTCCTGGAACCTGTACCTCATCGATCACAATCGCGCGTTCATCACGAGCAAGGACCTGCCCGTCCGGATGAGCCGCGTCTGCCGCGAGCTATGGGATCGCATCGCCGGGCTGGACGAGCCGACGCTCAAGGAGGCGCTCGGCCCGTACCTGACGCCGAAGGAGATCCGCGCGATCCTCCAGCGGCGCGATCGCATGGCGCGGAAGATCGACGAGATGAAAGCGGCGCACGGCGAGCAGGCGGTCATCGTCCAATGACCCGCTGGCGAGCGGCCGCCCCGGCCGCGCTCCTCTTCCTCCTGGCGATTTGGTCTGCAGGCCCGCGTGCCGGGTCGCCCGACCCTTCCGGGTCGCCACAGCGGCAGGCTCCCGGCCGGGTCGTCGCGATCGGGGACATCCACGGATCGATTGACGGCCTCACGGGCATCCTCCGCACGGCCGGGCTGGCGGACGGGCGCGTCTGGACGGGGGGCAACGCGACGCTCGTCCAGACCGGCGACTTCACCGACCGCGGCGCGGACGTCCGGGCCGTCATGGACCTGCTGATGGCGCTCGAGCCGCAGGCGACGGCCGCCGGCGGCCGCGTGCTGGTCCTCCTCGGCAACCACGAGACGATGAACGTGCTCGGGGAGCTGCGGGACGTCACCCCGCAGATCTTCGCGAGCTTCGCGGACGGAAAGTCCGACGCGCGCCGCGAGGAGGCCTGGCGCGAGTACGAAAAGTTCCACACGGCGCGCGCAGCGAAGCTCGGCGCCGCCGCGCCGAAAACGCTGGCGCGCGAGGCCTGGATGGCGGCTCACCCGCCCGGCTTTTTCGAGTATCGCGATGCGTTCGGACCCGACGGCACCTACGGCAAGTGGCTCCGGGGCCTCCCCGCCGCCGCGCAGATCGACGGCAGCATCTTCATGCACGGCGGCATCCACCCCGACGCGCCGCCGGACTCGATCGATGACATCAGCAAACAGGTCGCGCGCGAGCTCCGGACCTTCGACGACTACAGCCGGCACCTCGTCTCGCGGGGCGGCATCCTGCCGTTCTTCACGCTGCAGGAGACGTTCGACGCGGTTCAGGCCGAGGCGCACGCGATCGCGGCGGCGCAAACCGCCGCGAAAAACGGAGAGCAGGCCTCGCTGGCGCAGTCGCAGATTCTGAGCGACCTCGATCGGAAGCACATCGAGGTGCTGCAGGGGATCGCACGCCTCGGCACGTGGGCGGTGCTCAACCCGAACGGCCCGCTCTGGTTCCGCGGCTACGCCACCTGGCCCTCTCCCGAGCGCGCGGACGACGTCACGAAGCTCCTCAAGAAATACAAGGCCCGCCGCTTCGTCATCGGACATACGGTCCCGTCCACGATGCGCATCACGCCCCGATTCGACAGGCGCATTTTCCTCATCGACACGGGCATGCTGTCCACGCACTACAAGGGCGGGCGGGCGTCAGCGCTCGAGATCGACGGCGACCGCGTGACGGCGGTCTATCAGGACGGCCGCGTCCCGCTCGATCCGTCGGCCCAGCCTGACGGGTCTGGCGGCGCCGAAGGCCGAGCGGTAAACCGCTGACGATACGCGTCGCGCTCTTCCTGCTTTTCTGGATCTCCCGGCCCACACTCGTCCTGGGCCAGACATCCGACGCCATCAAGTACACGCTCCGATTCCCCGCGCCCCACACACACTACGTCGAAGTCGAGGCCGCGATCCCCGCCGCGCGCGACGGGCAGACCGAGGTCTACATGGCGGTCTGGACGCCGGGGTCGTACCTCGTGCGGGAGTTCTCGCGCCACGTCGAGCGCGTGGCCGCCAGAGTGACGGACGGCCGCGCCCTGCCCGTCGAGAAAGTCGCGAAGAACCGGTGGCGCGTCGCGAGCGGCCCGGCCGCATCCTTCACCCTGAGCTACCGCGTCTACGGCCGCGAGATGACGGTGCGGACCAACTGGATCGAGGACCGCTTCGCGATGCTGAACGGCGCCGCGACGTTCATCACCCTGGCCGAGCGAGGGCCGCGGCCGCACGAGGTCGACCTCGAGCTGCCGGCCGGCTGGAAAAAGACGGCGACCGCCCTCGATCGTGCCGGAAGCCCCCACCGATACCGCGCCCCCGACTTCGACACGCTCGTGGATTCGCCCATCCTGGCCGGGAACCCCGCCGTCCACGAGTTCGTCGTCGACGGCAAGCTGCACTCCCTCGTCAACGAGGGCGAGGCGGGGGTCTTCGACGGCGCGCGCGCCGCGAAGGACGTCGAGAAAGTCGTCCGCGAGCATCGCCGCATGTGGGGCTTCCTGCCCTACGAGCGCTACCTGTTCCTCAACGTGCTGAGCGAAGCGGGCGGCGGCCTCGAACACAAGAGCTCGACGCTGCTCATGGCCAGCCGATGGGCGACCTCGACGCGCCGCCGGTATCTCGGCTGGCTCGGCCTCGTCAGTCACGAGTACTTCCACGCCTGGAACGTCAAGCGGCTGCGGCCGGTCGAGCTGGGGCCGTTCGATTACGAGCGCGAGGTGCACACGACCGGCCTCTGGATGAGCGAGGGCTTCACGGACTACTACGGCGACCTCGCGGTCCATCGCGCGGGGCTGTCGACGCGCGAGGAGTATCTGCGCGAGCTGTCCGGACTGATTGAATCGCTGCAGACGACCCCGGGACGGCTCTCGCAGCCGCTCGAGACCGCGTCGTTCGACGCGTGGATCCGCCATTACCGGCCGGACGAAAACAGTCCGAACGTCGCGATGAGCTACTACACCAAAGGCGCCGTCGTCGCGTGGCTGCTCGACGCGAAGGTCCGCCGGACCACGCGCGGGACGAAGAGCCTCGACGATGTCATGCGGCTTGCCTACGAGCGACACGCCTGCGCGAAGGGATTCACCGAGGAGGATTTCCGGAAGGTCGTGTCCGACGTCGCCGGAGCGGCGGCGGCCGACTGGCTGAAGCGCGCGGTCGAGACGACCGACGAGCTGGACTATCGCGAGGCGCTCGACTGGTTCGGGCTGCGCTTTGCTCCGAGCGGGATCGACCGCCCACCCAGCGGTCAGTATCTATGGCAAGGGCTGAGACTCCGGACGGACGCCGGACGGTTGCTCGTGTCGAACGTCTATCGCGGGACGCCGGCCTACGACGCCGGTTTTGTTGTGGACGACGAGATCGTCGCGACCGGCGACTTTCGCGTGCGGCCGGATCAGTGGGAGGCGCGCGCGGAGACGCTGAAGGTCGGTGACAAGGTATCAGTCCTCGTCTCGCGTCGCGACGAGCTGAGGCGGATCGAGATGACGGTCGCGAAGGAGCCGGCGGTCGAATGGCGCCTGACGGAAGCGTCAGGTGCCACTGGGACGCAGAAACTCAGTCTGCGGAGTTGGCTGGGCTCCGGCTCTTAGTCCTTCTGCCGGCCGAAGACTTCCTCAAGTCCGTACGTGCACGCTGCCTGAATACGGTCGGGGAGCAGCGTTCGGTCCTGCGGCATACGTGCCGCGTTTCTTATCACATCCGTGACGGTACCGAACTGTTCTCGCTGAAGCCGCTCGACATTTTTCGCTGTTCTCTCTGGTAGCGTTGGACGGATCTCCTCGTGCCAGAGTGTCCTCAGCGCCGACACCTCGCCCCCGAAAAGTTCCAGCGTGTCGTGAATGTACAGCGCATCCTGCGCCTTCTTGTCCGACGTACGGTACTTCTCGATTAGAAGTTTCTGTGCGATGAAGCTCACCGGGTTTGGCAGCATGACGTCTACGGGAGACTGCACTGGCACTCCGATGTCCTTCGTCAGCCGCACGGCCCAGGGCCGCGCAAGCAGCAAGTCGACATGTCGAAGCTTCTGCGCCGTGATTCCGGCCCTTTTCATCGTGATGTCCGCCTGGCCGTTCCGCTTGACCTCACTTCCGTGAAGTGGCGTAAGGAACTCCGCGAAGAATCCCTCATCGTCGGCTCGGAGACGGTACTGCGTGATCGGCCGCGTGTGTTCGCCAGAGAAGTCTTCCTGGAAATCGGCGGCTTTCAGTGCCGCGGCGATGTCGCCCATCAGCGGCGCTGAGGTTGAGAAGGCGAGGTCTGCATCCTTCGTCCGTAGCGCTGCATAGGCCGGGGGGTGCGCCAGCGGGTGAAAGCGATGCAGCCGATGCGCCCAGCCGCCGACGATGACGAGGTGGCCGAGCCACGGCCGGAGAGCGTCGAGCAGCCGCGCGATCGCAGCGAAATCATCCACGGGAACTCCCCCGGACCAGCCGCTCGAGCACGCGCGTGCGGATCAAATCGGCTTGTTCCTGCCCACGGGCAGGATGGGCAGAAACATCCACCCAGACTTGCAGGATGTCGCACGAGGCGAGGCCGTGCGGGCGCACCACGCCGCGAAACACAGCCTGGGGGGCAGGCGCCTGCCGAACGATGACGTCGGGTGGTTCACCCGGCGCGACAGGTACGAGGTTTTTCCAGGCGGACAGACTGGCCGGGCCGAGCCGCCGGACGTACACATAGGGCGGCACACCCTGCACGTAGCCGAACCCGAGGCCATCCGCCGCGGCGAACAGTGCCAGGCACGCACGGCCGCTATCGAGCATGCGCCGGAGCGCGGCACGCGAGTCACCGCCGCGAAGGAGGAGCCGCATGGGCGCTTCATTGACGCTCCTCAGCGCTGACGCCTGCCATCGCCGGAATAGGTCATCGCGGCGAACCACGTTCAAGTACGCGTCGGATTCGTGCAGGTAACCCTCGCGCTGGAGCTGTTGCACGAAGCGGAAGGCGCTCATGACGGACACGTGAGCTGCCCGGGCGAGTTGCGACGCGTTTCGGTACCGCCCGCGCGGCGCCGCGAGCAAGGCGTCTGGAAGCTCTGGTGCCAGGAGCACCTTGAGCATCCATTGATTCAGGTCTGAGAAGAGATGCGCCTGCTCCCTCGGGGCACGAGACGGGCGCTCCGGCGGCACGTCGGCGTTCAGGCTGTCCAGGTGCGGGCCGCGAAACAGGCCTAGGCCTGCGAAGTCGATGACCCCCGCCGCCGCGTCGGGCGCGTATTGTTCGGCGAACTTCAGGATGTGCTCGGCGACTCGAGGCGCGATTTTCGGTGCGGCGACGACGGCAAGCGGGGCGTGTGCTCCTGCCAGGCGGGCGGCTTGAAGACGGCCCTGCGCCCACAGCGGGATCAGCCGATCACTTCGGCCCTCCGCGCCCGCCTTGACCTCGACGATATAGGAGGCCCCCGGCCGGCGGACGAGGAGATCTGCGCGGTGCCCCTGCGGACCGACGGGTTGGCGCACAACGCGCCAGCCCGCGTTCTTGAAGCGCTGGGAAAGTAAGGCTTCCGCGTGCGCGTGTCGTTGTGGCGCGGCAGATCGCGGGCAGAAATCGAGGTTGTTCATGCAGTGACTCGGCAGATGCGCTTCCTGCTCCTATACCATACCCACCATGGCCATGGTAATTAACATGGCCTTGATAATTAACATGGCCATGTTAACAGGGTCCAACTCCCGGCGCAACTGCCTCGGCGGCAGACAGAACTATTGCAGAGTCAAGAAGTTCTGGTCGGCGAACTCCACCGTACGACCATGCGGCTCTCGATCCGCGGCTGATGGCCATTCGCGGGCGTGGAGATGCGCCTCTGCCTCGACGGCAAGCTCCACCGGTGCGAATTAGTTTAGTCCGCTGCGCCGGCCCGGTCGGTGGGCTGCCGCCCACGCGCTGGCATTCGTCGCCGACTGGCGCGAGAAGTGGGCTGCGAAAGGATGGATACTTGCCGGATCAGCAGCCGCAGAAGAGTTAGTCGGGACGCCGCTCTCTCGGACCCCCGCGTCCCGGTGGACCATCGCCCGGTGGGATACCCAGGTCACAGTGACCCCTGGTTACACCGGCCAGTGATCAACGCGAATCCGGGCAAGGTTGGTTTTTAGGCCTTACTCAGCCCACTATCGGCGGCGCGGTCAGCTTATCAGTTCGACTAGATCGAAGGTTCTCGAATTGTGGCTCGGCGACGAACCGTCGATCGCCGTGTCGGCGGCGTCACTCTCATTGAGATTTCCTGTGCGGAAACCCGGCCCTCGCGAGATCCTCGTCGACTCGATCGAGATCGTCGAGGCCCATGATGTCCTGGTACATGATGCTCCGGCGGTCTGAGTTCAAACCGATGTGGAAGGCCAGAGCGCCTACGTAGCGCGTCACCATCTTTCGGAGTCGCGGGAACACGAGCGCCTCGTCGGGTGAGCCGGTCCTGGTCGCCGGCAGATGCATCCGGGCGTACGACACGATCGCATACGGAGCGTTCCGCCAGCCGAACGAAAACTGCCACGGCCGAGAGCGTGGGTACATGTCCCACGATGTGACGCCGATCACCACGGCGCGCCCGTTCTGCGTGAGGCCGCCGTATCGATCTCTGAGCGTCGCAACGAGCTCCTCCGCGATCAACTGCTGCCGCGAGTTGTCGTAGCTCGCCGAATCCGCCTGCACGGCATGAAGAACCTCAATCTTCAGGCCCAGCTGGTCGCGATAGTAATCTTTGAGCCGATCGATCAGCTCAGGGGCGGCGTGGATTGGAACGAGATACACG
>JBOGJB010000267.1:0-2465 GCA_050745085.1 Vicinamibacterales bacterium | reverse complement strand
GCCGGGCGTCGCAGACTACCTGCCGGCGCCGCACGGGCTCCCCGGATTCGCTGCGCCGGTCGAGCAGCTCGTGCCGGCGCTGGTGCCGTTTCTCGAGCTCGGCGACGGGCGAACGATCGTGGCGGCCGACGGCGCCGACCAGGTCGAGCCCGCGCGGGACGGGCGCGCGCTGCGGGCGCGGTGGACGCGCTGGGCGCAGCTGGGCACGAAGGCCGGCGGATTGATCGATCCGGGACTCGACAGCGAGGTCGAGTGGCGCCTGGACGGCGGCGCGCTGACGCGCGTCGAGCGGCTCACCGCGCGGCGACCGATCGCGATCCGGCGATGGCGCGTCGTCGTGCCGTCGACCGGCGCCCGCTGGTTGACCTACACGGCCGGCACAATTCGGACCGACACGTTCGACGGTCGGGAGGGCGTGCTCGACGTGTCGCTCGTCCATGCCGACTGGCCCTACGGGACGAGCCGCCACTCAACCGGACCCGGGCCGGAAGGACGCGGCGCGCGAATCGCGATCCCGCAGCATCTAGTCTTCGCGGCGACCGACATCCAGCTGTCGGCTGGCGCTTCGAAGAGCTGGACGCTCCGAATGGAGGTACGAGGTGGTCATGCAAAGTGAGGCCATCAGCGCGGAGCGCTGCGTGGTGCGGAACACCGCGGGACGCAAAGGGCGCGCGTGGTCGGTCGCGCCCGGCAGCACCGCATCAAGACACCTGCACTACGGCCGCATCATCCTCGACCGCGGCGGCGCGCCGCTGTACTTCAACACCAAAGAGCTGGAGACCGGGTTCGTCTGCCTCAAGGGCGCGGCGACGATCCGGATCGACGGTCAGACGTTCACGCTCGGCCGGTACGACGCGTTGTACGTGCCGCGCGACACGTCGGTCGAGGTCACGCCCGGCACGAACGAAGACGGCTGCGATCTCGCCGAGATCGCCGCGCCGGTCACGAGTCATCACCCGGTGCAGTTCATCTCGTTCAAGGACGTGCAGCAGGACCCGGGGCTGCACTTCAAGGCCGGCGGGCCGGCCAACCAGCGCGAGCTGAACATCCTCTTCGGCAAGAACGTGCAAGCCGGGCGGATCCTCGCGGGCGTCACGTTCAGCGCTCCCGGCAACTGGACGTCGTGGCCGCCGCACGAGCACGCGGCGATGCTCGAGGAGGCGTATCTCTACATCGACATGCCGCCGCCCGCGTTCGGCGTGCAGCTGGTCTACACGAACGCGCGCGAGCCGGAGCTGGCGACCATTGTCCGCGAAGGGGACGTCGTGCTGATGCCGGCGGGCTACCACCCCAACGTCGCGGCGCCGGGCGGCTCGATCAACTTCCTCTGGATGATGGCGGCGAACCGGGAGCGCGACGACCGGCAGTTCGGGGTCGTCAACGTGCAGCCGGGGTTCGGCGCGGGCGGATCTGGGCTCGACCCGGGACGGGCCGGAGTGGCGCGGGGCTTCAGCCCCGCCAAGGCGCCAGAGGATCGGCTATGAGTGATCGATCGAAATCAGAGACGACCCTGAAGAGTCATGCCCCAGAGACGACCCTGAAGGGTCGGGCCACATCTGTCGGCGATTTCCAACACCGGGACTGGTCGACCATTCCCGTCGAGCGCGTGAGCGACGGCATCGAGCGCCAGATGATTTGGGGCGAGCGGCTCATGGTCTGCCGGCTGCGGCTCGCGCCGCACGTGGTGACACCCGTCCACTCGCACCCCCACGAGCAGATCACGATCGTCGAGCGCGGCCGCGTGCGCTTCGTCGTCGGTGGCACCGAGCGCGTGTCGTCCGAGGGAGACGTGTTGCATTTTCCGTCCCGCGTCGAGCATGGCGCGACGATGCTCGACGAAGAGGTCGTGCTGATCGACATCTTTTCGCCAGTGCGTGAAGACTTTCTGCCGGGGAGCAGTCTATGAACGCCTCACAGACCGTTCGTGACGCCGACAAGCGCGAGGCTCTGGAGCAAGTGCTTCGGAGCACGACCTTCAACCGCGCACGCCAGGTGCGGAACTTTCTGCGCTACATCTGCGAGATGGAGCTGGCCGGCCGCGCCGCGGCGCTGCACGAGTATCTGATCGCGGTCGAAGCGATGGGACGGCCGATGGCCTATTCGACCGAGGAGGATTCGAGCGTGCGCCGCCGCGCGTACGCGCTGCGGCAGAAGCTGGACGAGGTCTACGCCACCGAGCTGGCAGACGCCAACGTCCGCATCGACGTCCCCAAAGGCAGCTACGTCCCCAGATTCGTGCAGGTTGCCGACCTGGCGGCGCGGAGGGAGAGCGCATGACCGCCACCACTCGCGCCTACCTCGGTCAGCTCGCCGTCACCGGCCTCGCGCTGTGGCTGATGGTCGCCGGCGCCACGCGTCCGCTGTCGTCTCAAGCCGCCGCTCCGCCCGACCCCGAGCGGGCGAAGCGGCTGGCCTGGTTCCACGAAGCGAAGTACGGCCTTTTCATCCACTGGGGGCTCTACGCC
>JBOGJB010000266.1:0-3035 GCA_050745085.1 Vicinamibacterales bacterium | reverse complement strand
CCACGTAGTCGATCGTCGGCTCGAACGACGCCGGCGTCGTCCGCGTGATGTCGTTCTTGATCTCGTCGAGGTGATAGCCGAGCGCGAGCTTGGCGGCGATCTTCGCGATCGGAAAGCCGGTCGCCTTCGATGCGAGCGCCGACGAGCGCGACACGCGCGGGTTCATCTCGATGACGACCATTCGTCCGTCGGCCGGGTCGACCGCGAACTGGATGTTCGACCCGCCGGTCTCGACGCCAACCCGCCGGATGATCCGGCGCGCCGCGTCGCGCATGCGCTGGTACTCTTTGTCGGTCAGCGTGAGCGCCGGGGCGACCGTGATGCTGTCGCCGGTGTGGACGCCCATCGGATCGACGTTCTCGATCGAGCAGATGACGACGAAGTTGTCCGCTCCGTCGCGCATCACCTCCAGCTCGAATTCCTTCCAGCCGATGACCGACTCCTCGAGCAGCACCTCGTGGACCGGACTGAGGTCGAGCCCGCGCCCGACGACCTCGCGGAACTCCTCGATGTTGTAGGCGATCCCCCCGCCGACGCCGCCGAGCGTGAACGACGGCCGGACGATGACCGGGAAGCCGATGTCGTCGGCGACGCGGAACGCTTCGTCGAGCGAGCGGACGTAGCCGCTACGCGGCACGTCCATGCCGATCTCGCGCATGGCGTCCCGGAACTTGAGGCGGTCCTCCGCCACCTTGATCGCGTCGATCTGCGCGCCGATCAGCTTGACGCCGTACTTATCGAGCGTGCCGTTCTCGGCGAGCGCCACCGCGAGGTTGAGCGCGGTCTGGCCGCCGACGGTCGGCAGCAGCGCGTCGGGTCGTTCCTCGGCGATGACCGCGCCCACCAGCTCGGGCGTCAGCGGCTCGACATACGTGCGGTCGGCGAACTCGGGGTCGGTCATGATCGTCGCCGGGTTGCTGTTGACGAGCACCACCTCCAGCCCATCGGCCATCAGCGCTTTGCACGCCTGCGTGCCGGAGTAGTCGAACTCGCACGCCTGCCCGATGACGATCGGACCGGAGCCGATGACGAGGACGCGGTGGATGTCTGCGCGCCTGGGCATTCAGTCAGCTTGAAGGCATTAGGCACTAGGCAATAGGCACTCAGCAGAGTGTCAGGGTGCCTAGTGCCTAATGCCTAGTGCCTACGTTCGTCTCTCAATCTCGTCCATGAACTGCCGAAACAGATAGTCGGCATCGTGCGGACCGGGCGACGCCTCAGGGTGGTACTGCACGCAGAAGACCGGCTTCGTCTCGTGCCGCAGCCCTTCGATCGTGCCGTCGTACAGGTTGACGTGCGTCACCTTGACGCCCGACGGCAGCGACTCGGGATCGACCGCGAAGCCGTGGTTCTGCGAAGTGATCTCGACCTGGCCCGAGTCCAGCTCCTTCACGGGATGGTTCGCGCCCCGGTGGCCGAACTTCAGCTTGTAGGTCCGCCCTCCCAGCGCGAGCGCGAGGACCTGGTGTCCGAGGCAGATGCCGAACACCGGCACGTCCGACTTGACCAGCTCGCGCGTGTTGCGGATCGCGTACCCGAGCGCCGCCGGATCGCCGGGGCCGTTGCTGAGGAACACACCGTCAGGTGAAGCCGCCAGCAGGTCCGACGCCGGCGCCGTCGCGGGGAACACGCGCACGTCGCAGCCGTACGCGTCGAAGCGGCGGAGGATGTTCCACTTCATCCCGAAGTCGTAAGCGGCGATCTTCAACCGGCGCTTCGTGCGCCGCTCGGGCCGCACCAGGAACTGCCCTTCCGTCGTCCCGCCTTCCCAGTCGAACGGTGCCTGACAGGTGACGTCGAGGACGAGGTCCGACCCCTCCATGGGACGCGCTGCGCGCGCCGTTTCGACGAGCTCGCCCGGATCGTTCGGACCGGTCGCGATGACGCCGCGCATGACGCCGGAGGATCGCAGCACGCGCGTCAGCGCGCGCGTGTCGATGTCCGCGATCGCAACGATGCCGTGACGGACGAGGTAGTCGCGAAGCGTGCTGTCCGCGCGCCAGTTGCTCGCCACTGGAGAGGACTGGCGCATGATGAAGCCGGCCACCTGCGGCGCGCGCGACTCGGTGTCGTCCGCGGTCACGCCGTAATTGCCGATCTCGGGACAGGTCATGGTGACGATCTGTCCGGCGTAGGACGGGTCGGTCAACACTTCCTGATATCCGGTCATGCTCGTGTTGAACACGACCTCGCCGGACGTCGCCCCCTGCGCGCCCGCGGCCTCACCGCGGAACCACTTGCCGTTCTCGAGTGCGAGGTATGCGATCACGCGTCCTCAGTTCTCCGTCAGGCACTAGGCACTAGGCAGTAGGCACTCAGCAAGGGTCAGAGTGCCTACTGCCCAGGGTCAGAGTGCCTACGCCTAATGCCTAGTGTCTTCATGGGATCTGTTCAAGCGATCCCGCCACCCGCTCCGTCTTTCCGGCTACGACTTGCCTGGACGTCGTCCATGTGCGGTGACCCGGCAGCTCCAGCCGTACGACGTGTGATCCCACGGCGACGTCTGGCAGCTGCAGCGGTGTCGTGCCGACCTGGCGTCCATCGAGAAACACGCGGGCGCCGCGCGGCCGCGAATCGACGTAGAGGGACCCCATGGAGCGGCTGGGTCCCGACGCCGAGTCTTCCGGTGGCGTACGCACGGCTGGCCGGGGCTCCGGCCGACGTGCCGGTGCCGGCGCTTGCCCCGGCCGGGCGGAGCCAGTCGTCGACGTCGGTCTCGCGGCCAGCCTCACGTCGACTTCCTGGCGGCTCTGGTCGGGCGACAGCGTGACTTCTCGGTTCTCGGCGTCGTAGCCACGCTCCGCGACGCGGACCGTGTGTCGACCGAGGGTCAGATCAGACAGCGTGAGTGGAGTTCGCCCCCGCCACACGCCGTCCACGACCACGCCCGCGCGGTTGGGCGTCGAGCGGACGAGAATGGTGCCGCGCGTGGCGGCAGGCGTGGGAAGCGTCCGGGGTGGGGGCGCGGGCGGCGGCGACTCGGCGGGCGCGGAAGCGGGCGTCGCCGGGGGATCCAGCTTTGCCTCGCTCCAGGC
>JBOGJB010000265.1:0-14186 GCA_050745085.1 Vicinamibacterales bacterium | reverse complement strand
GGGGTGCAGCAAAGGCGGCGGGTCGTTCGCCATTTGGGCGCGGCTTGACGGCACATGCTTTACGCCATAAAGTTCTTGTCGATGACATCTGATTTGTCGGACGACCGACGGCTCAAACGAAGCGAAGCGCCACGCAGGCGGCCCTACCGCGCGCCGCTCGTGTCGGCCGCGCATGTCGAAACCACGTGAACGCGAGGTCGTCAATCAGGCGCGTGAAGCTCATGCTTCCGGCGTTGACGGAGGCGACGAGCCCCTATTGGCGGCCGATCAAGTACTCGCTCTTTCCGCCCCTTGGCTTGGCGACTCTCGCCGCATACTTCGATCCCGACCTCGAGATCTCTCTGCAAGATGAGCACGTCGAGAGGCTCGACCTCGACGATCAACCAGACTTGGTGATCATTCAGGTCTACATCACCAATGCCTATCGGGCGTACCACATCGCCGACCACTATCGCGCCCGTGGGTCCTACGTGGCTCTCGGTGGCCTCCACGTCACGTCGCTGCCGGATGAGGCAGCCGAGCACGCGGATACGATCTTCATCGGACCGGGGGAGCATACCTTCCCCACATTCTTGCAAGACCTTGCGGCAGGAACGCCGCAGCGGCGCTACGCGTCGTCCGTGCGTACCCTGGAAGCCCTGCCGCCTATACGGCGGGATCTCATTCAGCGACACCGATACCTGGTCCCGAACTCGATTGTCGTCTCGCGAGGCTGTCCCCACCATTGCACCTTCTGCTACAAGGATGGTTTCTTCTCGGGAGGGCGCTCGTTCTACACGCAACGCGTGGACGACGCACTTGCCGAAATTGCTCGCCTTCCCGGCAGACATCTCTACTTCCTGGACGATCACCTTTTCGGGAATCCCCGGTTCGCGCGAGATCTGTTCCGCGGCATGAAGGGGATGGGCCGCGTCTTCCAGGGAGCCGCGACCGTCGACTCGATCCTGCGCGATGACCTGATAAAAGAGGCTGCGTCCGCGGGGCTGCGGAGCCTGTTCGTCGGGTTCGAGACGCTCTCCACCAGCGGCCTCGAGGGCGCCGGCAAGCGCCAGAACCTCGGCCGCAGCTACCGCGACGTGGTGCGCCGGCTCGACAGCCTCGGCATCATGGTCAACGGCAGCTTCGTCTTCGGCTTGGACGGAGACGACCGCGACGTCTTCCCCCGCACCGTAGACTGGGCCGTCCAAACTGGACTGACCACGGCCACCTTCCACATTCTGACGCCGTACCCCGGTACAGCGTTGTTCACCGACATGGCCGCACGTAACCGGATCGAAACGCGGAACTGGGACTTCTACGACACGCGCCACGTTGTCTATCGCCCTTCACGCCTGTCACCGGAAGAACTGAAGCGCGGGTATGACTGGTCCTATGAAGCGTTCTACCGCTGGGGCTCCATCTTTGAGGCGGCGTCGGCGCATAGATCGGTAAAGCACCGGCTGAAACACTTCTTCTACAGCGCGGGGTGGAAGAAGTTCGAGCGCGCATGGGACATCGTCATCCGGATCAAGCAGCTATCCCAGATGCGGCCTCTTCTCGAAGCCGTCCTCGCGCCGGTGGCTATCTCGGTAGCTGATCATGCGCCGGAAGGGCTGCCCGACAAGCCACTGGAGCTGCGGCGCCTCCCGCGTGGCCAATCCCCGACGTCGGCGCCAGCCACTGAGACGGTCCCCTAGGAGCGCCGCTCGGCTGGGGCAAGCTCTTTGTACATGATCGTCGTGGCTTCGAGGTCCGGCGTCAGAGACCCGCGCGCGTACCGGGGGATAACGCCGGCCGAGATATAGCCGAGGGACCGATAGAGCGGCTCGGCGCTGCCGCCGGTCCATGTGTCGAGCGTGAGCAGCGTCCTGCCTTCCGACCGCGCGATGGCCTCGAGCGCCATCATCAGCGCTCGGGCAACTCCGCGGCGCCGGGCTGCCGGATGGACTAGCAGCTTTGCGACCTCCGCCCGGTGCTGCTGGTTGGGTGGTACGGCGAGGTCGAGTTGGACCGTCCCCACGATCCGCGCACCCCAACGCGCGATGACCACGCGGCGCGTTCGGGCGCGCACTACGGGCAACACTTTGTCGAGCCAGAACGCGCGAGCGTCGTCGAGTGAGAAGGGGACAATGAAGCTTACACCGGCGCCCGTGTGTACGACGGCATGCAAGACCTCGCCCAGCATGTCAATATCATGCTCGAGGGATACGGCTCCGGGGCGATCGGGCCGCCACTCTTCAATCTGAATTTCGGCCAGCGCATTCATGGCCTCATTCACGGGTGCACCATCGCGATGACGTATCGCGCCTCGCGTTTGCCTGTGCCCTGGAAACGTGTCGGGCCGGCGAGCACGTATCGGAGGCAGTCGCCCGCACGCAACCGGAAGAGCGAGCCCTCGACCTCAAGAGTGAGTGAGCCCTCGAGCATCCACAGATGATGCTCCAGTCCCGCAATGGGCGACACGTCGAATGACACCGAGGCTCCGGCGGGCATGTGTACTTCGACGAGCTCACCGCGGAATCCCGGTGCGGGCGGAGACACCGCCCGGCGGCGATATCCGCTCTCGGGATCCTTCCACTCCGGCTGCCCGGCTGCGGGCATAAAATTCGGCGGCCGGGTCTCGGCTTCGGCCATGAGGCGCGAAAGGGTCCAACCGTAGACGGCGCAGAGTTTGCCCAGCATGGCTGCCGTGGGACTCAGCTCAGATCGTTCGAGCCTCGACAAAGTGGCCCGGCTGATTCCGGTGCGCTCGGCAAGCGCGTCGAGCGACCATCCGCATTCGGCGCGTAACCGGGCAAGCCGGCGCGCGATTCGGCGCTCAATTTCGTGGTCCGCGGCGGCTGGTGATTCGGCGGTGGTCGCCATCTCTACTGAGAGATATTATCTCGTAATAGAGATGTAGGCAATCACCGATAGTCCGTGGGAAACCCATAGGCCGTGACGGTGAGGCGGGTCTTGCCGCCCTCCTGGTGAGGACCGAGGTTACGACCGATTCGTTCGGTGTAGAGTAGGCCGCTATGAGAACCCGACGTGTTGCTTTCACCGTCCTCGCGTTTACTCTCTCGCTCGGTCCCGCGTACGCCCAGCCACTGACGCAGCAGGAACGGGACTCGTTGCTCAAGCACCTGCAGCAGACGCGGCAGGCGTTCCTCGATTCGATTTCGGGGCTGTCGGATGCGCAATGGACGTTCAAGGCGGGTCCGGACCGCTGGTCGATCGCGGAGGTCGCCGAGCACATCGCGGTCAGCGAAACGACCATCCTTCAGATTGTGACTGACAAAATCGTGAAGAGTCCGGCTGTCCCGCGGAATCCAAACCCGGTTTCTGACGACAAACTCCTGGCGTGGCTGCTGGATCGCACCAGCAGGTTCCAGGCGCCCGAAATGCTCAAACCGACGAATCGCTGGGCGACGCGCGATGCCCTCACGAAAGACTTCCTCATCGCGCGCGAGAACACGGCAACGTACGTGAAAACCACCACGGACGATCTGCACGGACACGGCGGGCCGCACCCCGTGTTCAAGATGCTCGACGGGTATCAGTGGGTACTGCTGCTGTCGGGTCACTCGGCGCGTCACACCGCGCAGATCGAGGAAGTGAAGGCGAGCGCCGGGTATCCCGCAATGTAGGAGCTGTGGAGTCGGACTCGTGAAATCGCCCACGCTCGAAGTCCGTAAACTCGGGCAGCACGATCGAGGCATGCTTGGCTTGTGGACGGTGAGCAGCCGCGCGAGCTGAACCAGACGGTGGGACGCCCGAGGGAGCCTTGACGGCTGCGATAGAGGAGATTAGTCGATGGAGAACACCGTGAAGAGCACTGGAACGTTGCAGGTCACGACGCCCTCTGATCGGGAGGTCCTCGTCACGCGCGTCGTCGACGCGCCGCGCAGGCTCGTCTTCGACGCCTGGACCAAGCCCGAGCACCTGTCGCACTGGATGCTCGGCCCGAGCGGCTGGACCATGCCCGTCTGCGAGATCGATCTCCGCCCGGGCGGCGCGTGGCACTTCGTCTGGCGCCGTTCCGACGGCACCGAGATGGAGATGCGCGGCGTGTATCGAGAGATCACGCCGCCCGAGCGGCTGGTCTCGACGGAGTCGTGGGGCGGCAACTGGCCCGAAACGCTCAATACGCTGATCCTCACCGAGGAGAACGGCAAGACGACGATCACGCACACGATTACCTACCCATCGAAGGAGGCTCGCGACGCGGCGCTCCAGACGGGGATGAAGGAAGGCATGTCCCAGAGCTTGGATCGTCTCGACGAGTACCTGCGAACGGCGGCGTGAGGCTCGCCCGAGGGCGGAGCGTTGTCGCCGGTCTCATGGGGAAAGGCTCGACCGCTTTCGAGAGTACCTGGCGCGGGAAAGCGTCGGGAGGATAGCACAGCGACGCTGCGGCGGCCGGAGGCACCCGGTATGATCGGTCAGCATGCGGTGGGTCCCGCTGATACTTGCGCTGGCGCTGCTGGCCGCCGCCTGCCAGGCCCGGCGCGATCCGTCATTGGACCTGGCGACGACGACGAGCGTGCAGAACTCAGGTCTGCTCGATCGTCTCCTTCCGGCGTTTCGTGAAGAGACAGCGCTCGAGGTCCGAGTCCATCTGACCGGTAGCGGTCGCGCGCTCGAGATGATGCGGCACGGCGAAGCAGACGTCGTCCTCAGCCATGCGCCCGAAACGGAAGCCGCGGCTCTAGGCGCCAATCCGGCCTGGCGCTATCGCAAGCTGATGTTCAACGACTTCGTCGTCGTCGGCCCCGCGCAGGATCCCGCGCGCGTTCGCGGGCTCCAGGACGCCGTCGAAGCCTTCAGGAGAATCGCCGCGAGCGAGGCGCCGTTCACGTCTCGCGGGGACAAGTCGGGAACCCACGAGCGCGAGACCCAGCTCTGGACCCTCGCGAGGGCCTCACCCCGCCACCTCCTCACCACTGGAACCGGCATGGCCGCCACCCTGCGTCAAACCGACGAGCAAAGCGCGTACACGCTCACCGACCGGGCGACGTTCGTTCAGCTCGAGCCAAGGCTGACGCTCGAGCTGCTCGTCGAGGGTGACGCGCGCTTGTTGAACACGTACGCCGTGCTCGTGTCGCCGGGAACGCGTCAGAACGAGGCCTGGCGGTTCGCGGTGTTCCTGACGGAAGGACGCGGTCGCGACATCATCGATGCCTATCGGCTGACCGGCGGCGCTCAGGCGTTCCATGTCTGGCCCCACGGTTGCCCCGGCAACGCTCCGGGCGATCGGCCGTGTCACAGCCGTCCTTGACCTTGGAACGATTCCAGACTCCACGATACCGTCAGAGGGCCTCAAGAGCGAGGCGTGAAGGTCTTTGGCCGGAGGGCTGGGACTCTCCGCTCCCCTGCATGACGACCGGGTCGATCGACGCACCTTAGAGCGCCGCGCGACGGAGCCGCAGGGCGTTGGCGATCACCGACACCGAGCTGAAGGTCATCGCCGCGCTGGCGATCATGGGACTGAGCAGCAGTCCGAACCATGGGTACAGCAGCCCGGCGGCAATCGGGACGCCGGCGAGGTTGTAGACAAACGCGAAAAACAGGTTCTGGCGGATGTTCCGCATCGTGGCCAGGCTGAGGCGTCGCGCACGGACGATCCCGCGAAGGTCCCCTTTGACGAGCGTCACGCCGGCACTTTCCATGGCGACGTCGGTGCCGGTCCCCATCGCGATGCCAACGTCCGCCCGCGCGAGGGCCGGGGCGTCGTTGACGCCGTCCCCGGCCATTGCCACGCGGCGGCCTTCCTCCTGCAGATCCACGATGATGTCCGCCTTTCGCTCCGGGGGGACCTCCGCCTCGACCCTATCGATCCGCACGGCGCGCGCGACCGCCTCCGCCGTCGCGCGGTTGTCGCCGGTCACCATGATCGGCTGCACACCCTCGCGGCGCAGCGCCTCGATGGCCCCCTTCGTCTCCGGTTTGATCGGATCCGCCACGCCGATCAGGCCGCCTACAGCCCGGTCAATTCCAACGAATACCACCGTCAGCCCCTCGCGCCGCAGCGCGGCAGCCTTTCCCTCAAGCGGCGCCGGATCGGCGCCCGCATCCCGCATGAGCGCGGCATTGCCGACGGCCACGGCACGGCTGCCCACCTCCGCGATCACCCCCTTGCCCGTGATCGACCGGAACCCGGAGGCTGCTGGAATGGGAAGGCTGCGACGGCGCGCGGTTGAGATAATCGCGGACGCCAGCGGATGCTCACTCCCCTGCTCGACGCCCGCCCCAAGGCGGAGCAGCTCGGTGTCACTCAGGCTTCCCACCGTCTCGATCGCGAGCACCTCCGGCTTCCCTTCCGTCAGCGTCCCGGTCTTGTCCACCACGAGGGTATCGATTTTCTCGAGGACCTCGAGCGCTTCGGCGTTGCGGACCAGAACGCCCGCGGTCGCGCCGCGGCCGGTCCCGACCATGATCGACATCGGCGTCGCGAGACCAAGCGCGCACGGGCAGGCGATGATCAGGACCGCGATCGCGTTGACGAGCGCGTAGGCGAAACGGGGCTCGGGACCAACCAGCGCCCAAATCGCGAACGTGATCACGGCGACGACGACAACCGCCGGGACGAACCAGGCCGACACCGTGTCCGCGAGCCGCTGAATCGGCGCGCGGGACCGCTGCGCTTCGCCGACCATGCGCACGATCTGCGCAAGGAGCGTGTCGCTGCCGACGCGCTCGGCCCGCATCACGATGCTCCCCGTCCCGTTCACGGTGCCGCCAGTCACGCGGCCGCCCGGTCCTTTCTCTACCGGCATGGACTCGCCGGTCACCATCGACTCGTCCACGTTGGTCGTCCCGTCGGTGACGACGCCGTCCACCGGGACCCTCTCGCCGGGCCGGATGCGCAAACGGTCGCCGGCGCGCACCTCGTCGAGGCGCACATCCCGCTCGACGCCGTCCGGGTCGAAACGCCGCGCGGTCTTCGGCGCGAGGCCGAGCAGCGCGCGAATCGCGCCGCTCGTCTGCGCCCGGGCCCGTAGCTCCAGGACCTGCCCGAGCAGCACGAGCGTGACGATGACCGCGGCCGGCTCGAAGTAGAGAGCTATCGTCCCGCCGTGGTCGCGAAACGCGTGCGAAAAGAGCTGCGGAACCAGCGAGGCCACGACACTGTACGCGTACGCCGCGCCGGTGCCCATCGCGATCAGCGTGAACATGTTGAGGTGGCGATTGACGATCGACTGCCAGCCGCGAACGAAGAAAGGCCAGCCGCCCCACAGAACGACCGGCGTGGCGAGCGCGAGCTGCACGAGCGCCGGCACCGGCCAGCGCATCGACGCGAGAATGGGCAGCGTCAGGAACAGCGATGTCCAGAAACGCCGCGTCATGTCGATCAGCTCGTGGTGCGGTCGTTCCTCCAGCGTCGCGACGACCGGTTCCAGCGCCATCCCGCACTTCGGACAGGCACCGGGACCCATCTGACGGATTTCGGGATGCATGGGGCACGTAAACTCCTCGTGCCTCGTGCCTGGTGCCTCGTGCCTCGGGCGTTCCTCGTGCCTCGTGCCTGGTGGGTGCGTCGTGCCTGGCGCGTGCCTCGCGCTTGGCGGCGAGAGATAGCGTTCGGGATCGGCTTTAAAGCGCTCGAGGCAAGAGAAACTGCAGAAGTAGTAGGTCTGGCCGCGGTAGACGTGTGAGCCGGCCGCGTCCTCGGGCGCGATGGTCATTCCGCAGACGGGATCGAGGACCTCGCGCGCAGGCTCCACCCGACAACGATATCGCCGCCCTACGGCATCTGGCTAGCGAGCGCTTGAATCTCCCGTGCGAACGACTCAATCTCCAGCCAGTGTGCTTTGACGAATGCGACGTTCCGCTCCACCGTCGGCGGCAGCCCGTCGGCCGGACCGGTCTCTTGCATCGCCTTCAGGACGATCGCCGCCTGCGCCACCGCCAGCTCGGTGAGCAGGAACTCGCGCGGGTTCGTCCCGTTCTCCCGGATGAGCGCCAGTACGCGCTCCTCGGCGTTCCACACGGCGACGGCTGAATCGACCGACTTGGCCTGGACCATGCGGGCCTGCATCCGCCCCCGCAGCGGCGCGTCCGCGAGGAGCAGCTTCACATACGCGCGGCGGGTGTTCATGAACGCCTGGAAGTTCTGTTGCGTCAGGGCGTGCGCGCTGATCTGCCGCTCGGCGGCGCCCGGGTCGTCGGTCAGGTCTCCGTCCGTCAGGACGCGCGTCGTGCCCGTCTTGCGGGCATCTCCCGCGCGCTTGGCCGCCTCGGCCAGTCCCTGCGCACCGGCTGAGCCGGGAACGAGCAACACCGCGACCAGCCCCACGAAGGCGAGGCTCTTCATCACGAATCTCCCAGGGGGAGCGCGGAGTGGCTGGGGAGTCTCTCAAGTATAGCCGGATCACGTCGACGGGCGTTCGGCGATAAATCAGCGTGATAGACCCATATTACTTGATAACGTAACTGGCATTAGCTATATGGCCTGTGTCGCGCGCTGCCGCTCCGCGAGAGCGTGAGGCCGCGCCGGATCGAAGTGAAGGGTGGCGACCAGAAGAGCCTTCACGCGGCCTGAGTCGCTCCCCCCGATTGGCCGTCCGGTCCTGTGGCCGGACCGCCACCCTCATTCCACCCGATACGCGGAGGTCCACCCCAGAGCGCGCACACGGTTGCGCGCCGGGCGAGCCGCGGCATGCCTAGTCCGGCGACGCGACCTGCGCTGTCTGCGTCTTGGGGTTGGGCCCGCCCCGGAACGTCAGAAGGTGATCGCGAATCGCGCGGATCTGCGCCGCGGCGTCGCCGCCCAGCTCCGGATAGTACGACTTCGGGAAATCAGGCCAGAACGCGGGCATACGGGTGCCCGGCTGAATATCCGACGGCCGCCTGAGCCACTCGAGAATCCAGTCCGGCTGCAGCCGCTCGGACGCCATTCGGAGATCCGGCGCCAGGTTCGACGTCGGCTGATCCTTCGGGATCGCGCCGAGGACGTGACACTGCTGGCAGCGCAGCTTCTCGAAGAGCTGTGCCCCGGTCGCGGTCGCGTCGGATGCCCGGACGACGGCGTGCGTCGCGAAGGGACGCATGTTGTTCGACACGGCGCCGAAATACGCGATCACGCCGTTGAGGTGATCGTCGCCGAGCCCGAACGTCGGCATCCGCACGTCGATCCACGGCCGGATCGTGATCGGCGCGCGGAGGAACGCATAGAGCCAGTCCGGCTTGACCTTCGCCCCTTCCGGCGTGAGCAGCGGGGGCGCGAGCGATTCGTCGGTGAGCAGCTTCTTGTAATCGCCGCCGTTCCCCTCGATCTCGTGGCACGCGACGCAATTGCGGCGCGAAACGAAGTTGCGCCCGGCAGCCCGCGCGTCGTTCCGCATTGACGTCTGCCGCAGCGCCTGCTTGGGCTGCACGTCGCGCTGGAAGCTCATGAGCGCGGCGACCACGAGGTCCGCCTCCGCGTCGGACATCTGAAACTCCGGCATCCGGAGTTTCTCGAGCGGCTTCAGCACGCGGTTGCGGTCGAAGATGCGCGGATCTTTCATCTTCGTGTGGAACCAGTCGAGCTTGGTGTGCTCGATGTCCACGAAGGCGAAGTCGAGTCGTGAGGTCAGCTTGCTTCCCTGCTCCGAGAGCTCGGTGCCGATCGGCTGCTCGTTCTCGAAGCCTTTGATCTCGTGGCACGAGAAGCAGCCGTAGCGGGCGATCGTCCGACGTCCGAGGTCGAGCTCTTTCGCCCTGGCGTCCATCTTCGCCATCGACGCGCGCGCCTGCTCCACCGGCATGATCGCGCTCAGGTAGTCGAAGAGGACCTCGTCGGCCGCCTTCGGATCGACCTGGGCCTTCGCCGCTTCGCCCGCCGGCCCTTTGAGGGTCGTCAGATACGTCGCGACGTCGGCCACCTGCGCGTCGGTGAGGCGCAGGTCCGGCATGTAAGTGTCGGGGCTGAAGTGCTTCGGGTCGCGGACCCAGTTGTAGAGCCAGACGTACGACGTCTTGTTGCCAACGTTCTGCAGCGGCTGACCGAAGGTGCGGCGAGGTCCCGCGTCCCAGCGGTTGTCGTTCCCGGTGACGTGGCACGCGAGGCAGCCGATCGTTTCGACGATCTTCTTTCCGCTCGCCGCGTCACCACTAGGCGGGTTCGTGACTGCCGGCTCGTACGCCTCCGAGTTCGCAAACAGATAGGCCACCGCCGCGTCGATCTCGACCTCGTTCCGCTTCGCATCCTCCGGACCGCTCGAGTTGGACGTGTACCAGGGCTGCGGCATCCAGGTCGCCGGCTTGATCGCGGACGGCTTCCTGACCCAGGTCTTCACCCACTCCGGCGTCAGCTTCGCGCCGATGCGCGTCAGGTTCGGCCCCGGTTTGCGCAGACCTTCGAACCCGCGCGTCTTGTGGCAGGCGTAGCAGCCGGCGCGCTCGTAGGTCGCGTAGGCGCGCGTCAAGGTCGGCGCGTGCGGGATGAACGTCTCGCCCTTGTGGCACTTCGCGCAGGAGGCTTCCGTCATCCCTTTCGGGAGCATCGGATAGTCCCAGAGGTGCGGCTCCTCCCAGTGATACTGCTCTTCCCACTCGTGCCGCTGTTTCTCGTTCGCCGGCGTGTGCGACGCGTCGCGGAACGTCAGCGACTGCCCCATGCCCTCGTGGCACACCGTGCAGCCGATCTCTCCCATCGGGTGCGGTGAGTTGCTGCCGACGTAGACGTCGAGGTTCGGATGCGTGCGGAATGGCTGCGGCCGGTTCTCGTACCCCGTGCGATCGATCGCCAGGTGGCAGGTCATGCAGCGGTCCATCTTCACCACGCGCGTGAAGTTGACGTCGTCGACGATGTTCGGCGTGATGACCTGCTGGACCTTGATCGTCGGCGCCATGAAGTCCACGAGGGGCGCGTCGCGGAAGTACGCCTTGACGAAGCTCGGCGAGATCACGTCGAGGCGCTTCTCGAGCCTCGTCCGCTCCGCGGTCAGCTCGTCCAGCTTCTTCTGCAGCGCCGCCGCCTGGCCGGTGAACTTCCCCAGCTCCGCCTGCGCCGCGGCGCGCTCGGCCTCGATCTTCTCGACCCCCAGCTGCAGCTCGGTGACCCGGCGCCCCTCCGCGTCGATCTCGGCCTGGTCCTCCTTCGCTCCTTCAGGGTTCTCGTTCCGCTTCGCCTCGAAGTCGTAGCGATGCACGTCGTAGGTCGCCTTCGCGAATTGGAAGTTCTGACTGGCCACGTACAGGCGGTTGTTGAGATTCTGAACCTTGTCCTGCAGCTCGTTCACCTTCGCCCGGTTCGCCTCGATCTGCTGCTCGGCGGCGGCGCGCTGCTGGCGCAGGCGATCGATCGACGCCTTGTCCGCCTTCTGGTCGAGCTGCTTGATGCTCGCCTCGGTGACCTCCTGCTCGAGGATCGCGAAGCGGCGCTGGTAGTTCTTCCACTCGCGGTCGTAGTCGTCCCAGACCATCCAGAGGACCGACGCGAAGAGGAAGATGCTCGACGCCGCGAAGACGACGTTGAGGAAGTCGATGTTGTAGGCGTGCCCGACGGCCTTTTTCTCTGCCATGCGCCTAGATGTTGAAAAAGTATTCCGGTATCGCCACGATGTACTTCAGGTTGAAGATCCACCGCATCAGCATCTTCGCCGGCAGCGACATCATCATCAGGAACAGGAACACCGCGACGTAATAGCGCCCCGGCCCGAGCTTGTCGTAATACCGCTTCAGCCATCGTCTGGCCAGGACGACCGGCAGCACGAACACGTAGATCAGCACGACCAGGATCCCGAAGATCTCCCGCAGCAGCCAGTTCGCCGGCAGCCCCGTGCCTAACCCGCGGACCCAGATGTACTCGGCCAGATTGACGTTGGTCAGCGCCTCGAGCTTGTGAATGTCCCAGTACTCGAAGGGCCCGAAGAAGTTCCAGTTCGGGCCACGCAGGAACGTGCCGAGCACGATGAGCGACGACCACAGCACCGCGAAGCCGAACAGGAACAGGGTGATTTCGACCTTGCGCTCGCGGAACGTGTAATAGCCGTTCCCCTTCGGGTTCCTGTCGATGTACGGAATCGCCATCAGTCCGACGATGATGAGCGAGGGGAGGACGACGCCGGCGAGCCAGGGGTCGAAGTAGACGAGCATCTCCTGCAGGCCGAGGAAGTACCATGGCGCCTTCGATGGGTTGGGCGTCACCGACCGGTTCGCCGGCTGCTCGAGCGGCGCCTTCAGGAAGATCGACCAGACGATCAGCAGGACCGAGCACAGGATGAGCGAGATCAGCTCGGTGTAGACCAGGTCAGGCCAGACCCAGACGCGGTTCTCCTCTTCCTTCTCGATCACCGGCTGCCCGGCGGCGACCCGGCGGTCGTTGAGGACCGCCTCACGCATCGAGTACCAGACGAAGAAGATGAGCAGGAAGATCAGGCCGACGATCGGGACGTTGTCCGGCTTGGTGATGATCAGGCGGAAGTTCGGGTCGAAGGCGCCGAAGAGAAAGAAGACGCCGAGGCCGCCGACCAGGCCGTAGCCGAGCGCGTTTTTCGCGAATGCCTCCCGTTTCCAGACGATCAGCGCCAGCGCGCCGCAGGTCAGAAAGAAGAACAGCCGCGGATCGGCGAGGAGGTTGAAGAACTCTTTGACAATCTGCATGCGTATCCTGAGTTCTTAGTGCTTAGTTCGTAGTGCTTAGTGAGCCTGCGCTCGAGACTGCCTTCGCTGACTGTTCTTTACTAAGCACCAAGGACCAAGCACCAAGAACTAAAGGGGTCCAGAGATCCCCCCGTCCTTCCTGACCCTCCAGAAATGCACGGCCATCAGCACCCCGATGACGAGCGGCAGGCCGACGCAGTGCAGCACGTAGAACCGCAGCAGCGCCCCCTCGCCGACAAACGTCCCGCCGAGCAGCGCGAACCGCGCATCGTCGCCCGCGTGGATCAGCTTGACGTCACCGAGAGCGAGCAGCGCGGCGCCGGGCCCTTCGTGCCCGAGGAACGGCGTCGCGCGCGCCATGTTCGAGCCGACCGTGATCGCCCAGATGGCGAGCTGGTCCCACGGCAGCAGGTACCCCGTGAACGAGAGCAGCAGCGTCAGCACGAGCATGATGACGCCGACGTTCCAGTTGAACTCGCGCGGCGGCTTGTACGAGCCGGTCATGAAGACGCGGAACATGTGCAGCCACACGGTGATGACCATCGCGTGGGCGCCCCACCGGTGCATCTCGCGCATGATGCCGAGCGGCACGTGCTCGCGCAGCCCGACGATGTCCGAATAGGCGTACTCGAGCGTCGGCCGGTAGTAGAACATCAGCAGGAGGCCGGTGAAGGTCAGGACGAGGAACAGGAAGAAGCTCAGCCCGCCCATGCACCAGGTGTACCGCAGCTTCACGCCCGACTTCCGGATCCGAACCGGGTGCAGGTGCAGGAAGACGTTCGTGAGCATCACCAGCACGCGGTTCCGGTCGGTCACCGGCGCGCTGTGCCGGAAGATCGACTTCCAGATTTGGGTCTCGGTGAGGTAGTTCCAGCCGCGCGTGAGCGCCGGCTCCTTGGGCTGAACAGTCTGAACCGTCTTCGACTCGGCCATAAAACCTCAGAACCTCTGGAACCTCTGGAACCTTTGGAACCCTTGGAACCCCTAGACCTGCAGAAACGCCTCAGGATCGATCCACTGCCCCATCTCCTGCTGGAACTTGCGCGACTTGTCCACCAGGATCTGCCCGTCGTCGGCCAGCACGATCCGCGCGCGCTCCAGCGGGCGCGGCGCAGGCCCCTCGAAGTTGATGCCGGTCGGTCGGAAGCCGCTGCCATGGCACGGGCACTTGAACTTGTTCTCGGCCGACAGCCAGTTCGGCGTGCAGCCGAGGTGCGTGCAAGTGACGAGGAGCGCGTAGAAGCCCGGCGCATTGTGGACGATGTCGTTGCTCGTACGCACGATCCAGACGCCGAACTTCTCTTTCCACCGCTCGTCCACGCCCGGGACGTACTCCGACGGGAAGCCGATTTTGAACTGCTGCGGCGGCTCGTTGAGGACATTCGGGAACATGAAGCGGCCGGTCGCCGCCAGCGCGGCGGCCGAGGCGGCCGTGAAGGAACCCCAGGCGAGCGCGATCCAGCCGCGCCGCGTCAGGAGCGGCGACGAGTCGTCGGCCGCACGGTCCGGCTTCTTCGCCGCTTCCGCGGCGACCGTCGTCGTCTTGCCCGCGAGCTTCTCTGCAGGTACGGCCGGCGCCGCCGCCGGCCTGGGGGCAGGGACGCCCGGGGCCGCCGGCTTGGGCGGCGGCGCGGGAC
>JBOGJB010000264.1:0-4024 GCA_050745085.1 Vicinamibacterales bacterium | reverse complement strand
TATCAGGCGCGGCGCCGGTTTCCCGATCGCCAGGTCTTTCTCACCGGCGAGATCATCCACAACCCGCACGTGAACGATCGGCTGCGCGCCGCCGGGATCCGCTTTCTCAGTGATCCCGGGGAACGCCACGAGCGTCTCGGCCCCGACGACGTGGTGATTCTGCCGGCGTTCGGCGTGACCGTCGGCGAGATGGTGCGGCTCGACGAGCGCGGCTGCACGCTCGTGGATACCACCTGCGGATCGGTACTGAACGTCTGGAAGAACGTCGCGCGTTACGCGCAGGACGGCTTCACCGCGATCATCCACGGCAAGGCGAAGCACGAGGAGACCCGCGCGACGGCATCGCAGGCCGTCAAACACCGACGCGGCCGTTACCTGGTTGTCCTCGACGGAGCCGACGCGCAGATCGCCTGTGATTACATCCGGCGCGGCGGCGACCGGGGCGCGTTCCTCGCGCGCTTCGAAGGGGCGGTCTCGACCGGATTCGACCCGGATCGCGATCTCGCCCACATCGGATGCGCCAACCAGACGACGATGCTGATGTCGGAGTCTCTGGAGATTGAACGCATGTTCCGCGACGCGATGGCGGAGCGGTACGGCGAGCCGGCGCTCTCCGAGCACTTCCGCGCGTCCGACACGATCTGCAGCGCCACCCAGGAGCGCCAGGACGCCGTCCTCGAGCTGCTCGGCGGCCACGGTCTCGACCTGATGGTGGTCGTCGGTGGCTACAACAGCAGCAACACGTGCAACCTCGCGCGTATCTGCGGCGAGCGCGTGCCCACGTACCACATTGCCGACA
This sequence comes from Vicinamibacterales bacterium, assembly GCA_050745085.1. GTDB lineage: Bacteria > Acidobacteriota > Vicinamibacteria > Vicinamibacterales > 2-12-FULL-66-21 > DATAEE01. Next base: position 3,225 of record JBOGJB010000264.1, on the reverse strand, counting down.
CCTCCTGTCTCGTGTCGGCGGAGGCGATCCGGCACCGCCCGGTCGGCGCGCCCTCGACCGGCGCCGTGCGGGAAACCATGACGCCCGGGTGGCTGCCAGGCTCCCGGTCGATCACGATCGGCCTGACCGCCGGCGCCTCCACGCCGAACAACATCATCGGCGAGGTCGTCGCCCGCCTCGATCAGCTTGCCAACTCGCCGACCGGATCTCTGGACCTGCTGGACCCTCGGCGTCCGTGACCGCCCGCCACGCAGCCGCTCTCGCCGCAGCCAAGGACGCGCGCGCGGGTGCAGGCGCCCGTGCAGTACAACAGTCAGACGGCCGGCGACGTCGAACGTCCGCTTTGCGGAACCGGAAGGGGGCGGGACGGGGTCGTTCGTCGTCTGCAACGAACACGCGGGACACGTTTGAAACCGTGCTGCAGCCGGGCGTCGTCCAGCGCGAGGATCGCTCGCAACACAACCGTGGAAGGCTGCGTTACTGAGAATCGTTGTCCGCGACCGTGATGAGGACCCGGACGCGCTGGCCACGATGATTGGCGAGCCAGCCGTGGAATTTCGTGCCGGGCTGCGCGATGAGCGTCGCCTTCTGGCCCAGCGCGAAGTAGCCTTCTTCGACCTCGTGGTCGGCGGCCGTGAGCTCGGCGACAACCACAGTTTCATCCCCCATCGTCTGAGCGGTCACACCCAGTCCGGCCAGGAACAACGTCAGGAGTATCCACGCCGTCATAGAGCGGCGCATGGCACATTCCGTCCGGGCGTGGTAGGCACCCGGGCTCGCCTCCGACGCCCACCCCGGAGCCAGCAAGCCGGATGCCATTTCAGGAGACCGTCTAACCGCTTGACGCGCAGGTAGTTCTACCTCACCCCCAGGTAAACGAAGTCGGCGGCCCGGTCGTAAATAGTCTGAGTGTTGACAAGGAGTGTCACCGATGACCAGGCGAGTTCTCGGCTGGCTGCTGGCAGGCGCGCTGGTGGCGGGCCCCGGCGGGACGGCGGCAGCCGCCGCGGCGTCCCAGGACCGGAGCCAGGGCCAGCGGCAGGAAGACGGCCGCCGGCGCCACAAGTGGTGGCAGGATGAGCGGCTCAGAGCCGAGTTGGGCCTGACCGACCAGCAGGCGCAGGACGTCGAGCAGATCTTCCAAACGACCGTGCCCCGGCTGCGCACCCTCAAGGACCAGCTGGACCAGCTCGAGCGCGATCTGTCGAAGATGATCGGCGAGCGCACCGCGCAGGAGTCGACGGTCGCGCAGGCGATCGACCGGGTCGAGAGGACGCGCGGCGAGCTGAACAAGCAGCGACAGCTCATGCTGTACCGGATGCACCGGATCCTGTCGGCGGAGCAGAACGCCAAGCTGCGCGCGATCTCCGAGCGCGAGCACCCGGACAAGAAGGAGAACCACCAGCGATGAAATCCGGACTCACGTTGATCCTCGCGCTGGCCGCGTCGACCGCGGCGGCGCAGACGCCCGCGGCTCCCGCACCGGTACCGCCCGTCGCGGCCAGCGTGTCGGCGCAGGCGCAGGGAACGGCCGTCGATCTGAAGATCGAGGAGGCGGTGGCGCGGGCGCTCGACCGCAACCTCGACATCGCAGTCGAGCGGCTGAACCCGACGACGTTCGACTTCTCGATCGCGGCACTCGAGGCAGTCTACAAGCCGGCGCTGACGTCGACGATCGGCCAGCGCTCGAGCGTCACGCTGCCCACGAGCCAGCTCACCGGCTCCAATCGGCTGGACACCGACACGACGACGTTTGACGCGGGCCTCAACCAGAATTTGAAGTGGGGCGGCAGCAGCCTGTCGGTCGGCTTCCGCAACGCGAAGGTCGACTCGTCGAATCTCTTCGCCACGCGAAACCCGAGCTATCAGTCGAATATCACGGCGGCGTTCGTCCAGCCGATCCTGCGCGGTTTCAAGACCGACTTTACGCGCACGCAGCTCCGCGTGACCGCCATCAACCAGGAGATATCGGAGATTCAGCTCGACACGACGATCAACAACACGCTCGCGAACGTGCGAAACGCGTACTGGGATCTGCTCTACGCGCAGCAGGCCGTTCGGGTCGAGCAGGGCTCGCTGGAGCTGGCCGAGAAGCTCATCACGGACAACAGGGCGCGCGTGGAGATCGGTACCATGGCGCCGATCGACGTCGTCCAGTCCGAGGCGGAGGCGGCCACACGCCGCCAGACCCTCGCCACGGCGGAGGCGACCTTGCTGACGGCGGAACTGGCGCTCAAGCGGATGATCGTGTCGGGTACGAGCGATCCGTTGTGGTCCGCCCGGATCAACCCGGTCGACCGGCCGTCCTTCTCACCAGAACCGATTGACCTCCAGGGCGCCATCACGAAGGCGATCGCGGACCGCACCGACATCGCGCAGGCGAAAAAGACGCTCGAGAGCAACGACGTGTCGCTCAGAAACCTTGTCAACCAGACGCTGCCCGCGCTCGACCTCGCGGCGAGCTATGGCCTGTCGGGGCTCGGCGGCACCCAGTTCGAGCGAGTCGGCCTCGGCGGCACGCAGATCACCAACACGATCCCGGGCGGCTACTTCGACGCGCTTCGCAACATCTCCGGCTTCGACGCGCCGGCCTGGAACCTGCAGGTCAACCTGAGCTACCCGATCGGGGCGAGCGCGGCCGACGCCGGCGTTGCGCGCGCGAAGCTCCAGATTCAGCAGACGCAGGCGCAGCTGCGGGCGCTCGAGCTGCAGGTGGCCACCGAGGTGACGACCACGGCGCTCAACGTCCAGAGCAACCTGAAGCGCGTCGATGCGGCCACCGCCGCCCGCGAGCTGGCGCAGAAGCGGCTCGAGGCGGAGAACAGCAAATTCGAGGTCGGCATGTCGACGAACTTTCAGGTCGTGCAGGCGCAGCGCGACCTCACCGACGCGCAGATCACCGAGTTGCGCGCGGTGCTTGACTATCAGAAGTCGCGCGTCGATTTCGAGCGCGTGCAGCGGACCGCGCTCGCGCGCGCGGGGATCTCGGTCATCAGCGGCGGAGGCGGCGGCACCGGCAGCGGCGCTGCGACCGCAACCACGGGTGGCGGCGCGCGCCAGCAGTAGGGAGACACATGCGTAAGGCCGTCATCATCGCCGTCATCGCGCTCGTCGGTCTGGCGGGCCTCGTCGTCTACAACCGTGGCGATCAGCCCGCGGCCGAAGCGCAGGGCCGGCCGGGGGGCGGGGGCGGTCAGTTCGGCCGGCCTCCCATGACCGTGGAGG
>JBOGJB010000263.1:0-16194 GCA_050745085.1 Vicinamibacterales bacterium | reverse complement strand
GGTGCGCTGCGGCATCGCTATAGTGTAAGCGGATTGGTCCGGCTGAAGCCGGACGCCACGAGTGTCTTTGACTAGGCTACCGATCGACTCCCATCTCCCCGACATCGTCGCGGCGGTCCGGCGCGATCGAGCGCTCGTGCTGTCGGCCCCGCCCGGGGCGGGGAAGACGACGCGCGTGCCGCCGGCCCTGGCGGCCGACGGGCCGGTGATCGTCCTGCAGCCACGCAGGGTGGCCGCGCGCTCGATCGCGCGCCGCATCGCGGCCGAGCAGGGCTGGACACTCGGGCGCGAGGTCGGCTGGCACGTCCGGTTCGAGCGCAACTTCAGCGATCGCACGCAGGTGCTCGTCGCGACCGAGGGGATTCTCACCGCGCGACTGCAACAGGACCCGCTCCTGTCCGGGTTCCGCACGATCGTCCTCGACGAGTTCCACGAGCGCAGCATTCACGCGGACCTCGGGCTCGCGCTCGGCCGGCAGGCGTGGCTCGCGAACGGCGAGCTGCGGATCGTCGTGATGTCGGCGACGCTCGACACGGCGCGTGTGGCGGCGTTCCTCGGCGGCTGTCCGGTCGTCGAAGCGCCCGGCCGGGTGCACGCGATTGACATCAGCTATCAGCCGGGCGAGGCCGTCGGCGGGGCCGTCGCGGCGATGCTGGCGGCGACGTCGGGCCAGGTGCTCTGCTTCCTGCCCGGCGCACCGGAGATCAAACGCGCGCTCGGCGACGTCCGCGCCCGGGTCGGACGCGACGTCGAGGTCATCGAGCTGCACGGCTCGCTCGACTCCGCACAGCAGGACAAGGCGATCAAGCCATCGGATTGGCGGCGCGTGATCCTTGCCACCAACATCGCGGAGACCTCGCTCACCGTTCCCGGCGTTACCGCCGTCGTGGACACCGGTCTGCACAAAGTGGCGCGCTATGATCCCGAACGCGCGATCGACAGCCTGGAGACCGAGCGCATCACGGCCGACGCCGCCGAGCAGCGCGCCGGACGCGCGGGGCGTGTCGCGCCCGGGATCGTCCGGCGGTTGTGGGACGCACGCGATCGCCTGCGCCCCCATCGCGAGCCCGAGATCGCGCGCGTGGATCTGGCGTCCACCGTCCTCGATCTGCTCGCATGGGGAGGGAACCCGGGGACGTTCGAGTGGTTCGAGCCGCCGCCCACGGGTGCGATCGACGCGGCGCTCACGCTGCTCGAGCGGCTTGGCGCGGTGAAAGCCCGGATCCTGACGCCGCTCGGCGAGGAGCTTCGCCGGCTCCCGCTGCATCCCAGGCTCGCGCGAATTCTCATCGAAGCACGCGGCGCGCGCGAAGCGGCCGCTGCGTGCGCGCTCATCTCGGAACGCCACTACCTGGCGCCCCGCACCGCCTCGACGACGTCCGACCTGTTGTCGGCTATCGACGAGTGGGGGCAGGTCCCGCCACACGTCAGGCAGATCGCCGATCAGATCGCGCGCATGTTCGAGGGGGTTCGAACTGGTTCGAGCGGGTTCGAGCGGGTTCGAGGGGGTTCAAGCGGGTTCGACGAGAGTACGTTCAGACGAGCGGTCCTGTCGGGTTACCCGGATCGCGTGGCCCAACGGCGCGCCCAGAGCTCGCCGCGCGTGCTCCTCGCGAGCGGCCACGGCGCGGTCGTCGGTCCCGAGAGCGGCGTCAGGGACGGCGAGTTCCTGGTCGCGATCGACGTCACTGCAGGACGACGGGGAGAAGGATCCGAGGCTCGCATCCGTGTCGCCAGCCGCGTCGAACGCGAGTGGCTCGAGCCGGACGCGGAAGAGGTCGTGCACAGGTTCTACGAACAGCACGGAACCGTGCGCGCGGCGCGGATCGACCGCTATGGAGCGCTCGTGCTCGCGGAGCATCCCTGGAAACCCGATCCCGTGACCAGCGCGCGGGTGCTGGCCGACGCGTACCTCGCTCGCACCCTGCCGCCGGAAGCCGAACGTCTCGTCAGGCGTCTGCGATTCGCAGGTCTGGACGTCGATTTCGCTTCGCTCGTGCATGAGGCGGCGTCGCGCGCGACGCGCATTGACGAGATCGACCCGTCGGAGGCGCTCCCGCCCCGTATACGCAGCGGGCTGGTCCGGCTCGCGCCCCAGGGGATGACCGTGCCGAGCGGATCCACCGTCATGCTCGAGTATCACGACGACGGCACCGTCAGCGCGGCGGTGAAACTGCAGGAGCTGTTCGGCCTTGCCGCGACGCCGCGGCTCGGACCGCGCGACAAGCCGGTCGTGTTCGAGCTGCTCGCTCCCAACGGCCGGCCGGTGCAAGTCACGCGCGACCTCCGCAGTTTCTGGGAGCGTACCTATCCGGAAGTGCGAAAGGAACTGCGCGCGCGGTATCCGAAACATCCCTGGCCCGCCGATCCCTGGACGGCAACCCCGACGAAGCGGACCGTAAGGCCCGGCCAGAAGTGAAAGCCGATTACAAACTTGAACCGGACTGGACGCCGGCTTGCCGCCCGGTCGATCGAGACAACATCCTGAAGCATAAAGGCTTACGGACAAACCGACTCTGCGGCACGTGGGTTGCGCCCAACCCGTCTTTGGGGAGGCAGAATGTTCTACCTTATCGCCGCCATGACCATCGGTGTCGGGTTCATCTACTGGAAGAAGCGCCGGGAGCGCAAGGGTTAGGCCCGCTGTTCTCGCCTCGATGATGACGAGCGGCACGGAGAGCCGGCCGCTCGTCCCTCTCCCCACGTCATAATCGCACGTGCCCGATCACGCGGATCTCGCGCTCGCGCGCGCGTGCGCCGAGGGGTCGCCGGAGGCGTGGGATCGGTTCGTCACCGAGTACCGACCTCGCCTCTACGCGGCGGCGCGCGCAATCGCCGGTCCCGACCTGGGGCGCGAGCTGGCCGACTCGCTCTACGCCGACCTCTTCGGCCTCGAGACGCATGACGGCCGCCGGCGATCGCTCTTCACATACTATCAAGGACGCAGCAGCCTGATGACCTGGCTGCGCGCTGTGCTCGCTCAGCGTCACGTGGACGCGCTCCGCGCGAACGCGCGCCGCGCCTTCACGCGGATCGGCACCAATGCGGCGCCGGAAGAGGACGCAATCGATCCGCCGGCCCCGCCGGCCGAGCCGGATCCCGACGCGCCGCGGCAGATCGCCGCCCTCACGCTCGCCGTGCGCGAGGCGATCGACGCGCTCGAGCCTGAGGACCGGCTACGGCTCGCGTGGTACTACGTGGAGGACCTGACGCTCGCGGAGATCGCCCGCATGGGAGGCGAGCACGAAGCGACGGTGTCGCGCAAGCTCGCGCGGACGAGGCGACGACTCCGGGACGCCGTCGAGCGCTCGTTGCGAGAGCGCTTCAGGCTGACGGACGCCGAGCTGCAGGAGTGCCTCGACCGCGTGCAAGGAATCGACGCGGGTTCGTTCCTTGAGAGAGGATCGGAGTGAGACCAGAGAGAGACGACCCGCCTGCGCGGCCGAAGCCGCTTCGGCGCGGCGAAGGCCCGCTCGGTCCCGCCATACGGCGGGCGTTGCAGGACAGCAGAACCGATTGTCCCGATGCCGAGGCGATCGCGGCGTATGCCGATCGCACGCTCGCGACGGCGGAGCGGCGCGATGTCGAGCGGCATCTGAGCGGGTGCGCGCGCTGCCGCGGGACACTGCTTCTGATGAGCCGCGCGGCAGAAGCAGAGACGCCGGCCACGCCCTCGTCACGATTCCTGCTTCATCGCTGGCCGTGGCTCGCCGGCGCCGCGGCCGCAGGCCTCGCGATAGTCCTGTGGATTGCGCTGCCTCCGACAGAGGTGCAAGCCCCGCGAGCCGATTCCGCATCGCAGATCGCCGGCGATGTCGCCCTGGAGAAGCCGCCTGCGTTGGGCCGGCAGAAGGCAGCCGAGCCGTCGCCCGCGCCTCCTCCCCCGGCTGCTCCGACAGTCCCCCCGGCCCGGGAGTCGCGAGATCGCCTGGAGGGCGCGACGGACAAGCGGCGAAGCGACGAACGCAAGCAAGAGGAAGCGGCGGGCGCGCGGCACGCCGAGGTGCAGGCACCGGCGGCGGCTCCAGCGCCGCCTCGGGCGGCAGCCGAGCCTCTCGCGAAGACACCTCCGGCCGCGCGAGACGCGGCCGAACGGAACGTCATGGCCAGGGCCAGGCAGAACCGTGAATACATGACCGCCTCCTGGCCGTCGGTCCCTGGCGAGGCTTCGGCCGTTCGTCCCGCGATCACCTGGCGAGTCTGGGCGTCCGGCGGCGTCGAGCGATCCACCGACGGAGGAGCGACCTGGTCACGCGAGACTGCAGTCGACGCTCAGGCGGCGCGCGCGATCCACGCGCCGTCGCGGGATGTGTGCTGGATTGTCGGCGACCGGGGCCTGATCCTGCGCTACGAAACCGAACGCGGCTGGACGCGCCTCCCGCCGCCTGCGCAGGTTGAGTTCGTTGCCGTCGAGGCGTCCGACGCGCTCCGGGCGACGATCACCGCGTCGGACGGGCGGTGGTTTACGACGAGCGATGGCGGGCTGACCTGGAAGTAGCGCGGCCGATGCAAGAAAAGGAGGGGTCCTCGTTCAAAGCCTGAAGGGAGGACCCCATGGTCCGTTACATTTCTGCGTTCGCGCTGGCGGTGAGCGTCGGCGTCGCGATGACCGGCAACCGAGGCGAAACGCCCCGCGTTCATCGCGACGACCCCGAAGGAACGTCCAACATCACCCAACCGCCCGGTCCGGCGTCGACCGCCGGCGATCAAACCGAGCTAGGCGTCACCATCTACAACTCCGACGTCGCGCTCGTGCGCGACGTCCGTCAGCTCTCGCTCCCGGCCGGCGCGTTCGACCTGCGGCTCAGCGACATCGCCGCGACCGTGAACCCGGCGACGGTGCACCTGCGCTCGCTGACCGACCCCACGCGGCTCGGCATCCTCGAGCAGAACTACCAGTACGACCTGCTCAACCCGACGAAGCTGCTGCTGAAGTACGTCGGGCGCGAGGTCCGGCTCGTGCGGCGTCGGACGGAGAACGGCACAACGCGCAGCGAAGAAGTGACGGCCACGCTCCTCGCGTTCAACGAAGGACCTGTGTGGAAGATTGGCAACGAGATCGTGACCGGCCTGCACGCCGACGAGTACCGCTTCCCGCAGATTCCCGAGAACCTGCACAGCCGGCCGACGCTCGTCATGACACTCGACAACGACGGCCCGGCCAAGCAGCAGGTCGAGACGTCGTACCTCGCGGGCTCGATGAACTGGATGGCGGACTACGTCCTGACGGTCGGGCGCGACGACCGCGCCGCCGACCTCGACGGCTGGGTCACCGTGACCAACAGCAGCGGGACGAGCTTCAAGCGCGCGTCGCTGAAGCTGGTGGCGGGCGATCTCCACCGCGTGCGCGGTGATCGGGTTGCGCTCGAGCAGGCAGCCGACATGGCGGCGCGCTCGGCCGTAGCGCCGAAGGCGTTCCGGCAGGAAGCGTTCTCCGAGTACCACCTCTACACTCTCGGCCGCAAGGCGACGATCCTGGACAAGGAAACCAAACAGATCGCGTTCCTGTCCGGCACCGGTGTGCCGATCGCGAAGCGGTTCGTCGTGCACGGGCAGCAGTTCTACTACCGCAACCGCCAGCATCCGGGGTCGCCGTTGAAGGACGCCGTCCAGGTGTTTTACGTGTTCAAGAACGCGGAGAAGAGCAGCCTCGGGCAGCCGATGCCCGCGGGAACGGTCCGTGTCTACCAGGCAGACGCGACCGGCGGAGTGCAGTTCGTCGGCGAGGACCGCATCGGCCACACGCCGGTGGACGAAGAGCTGTCGCTCCAGATCGGCAACGCCTTCGACGTCGTCTGCGAGCGGAAGCAGACCGACTTCAACGTCCTCGGCGGCTCCACCTACGAGATGGCGTTCGAAATCACGCTGCGCAATCACAAGAAGACTCCGATCGTCGTGCAGGTGAACGAGCCGATCGCGGGCGACTGGCAGATCCTGCAGACCAGTCACAACGCGACGAAGACCGAGGCGTGGGCTGCCCGATTCGACGTGCCGGTCGCCGCGGGCGGGACCTCAGTGCTGAAGTACCGGGTGCGCGTGCGCTTCTAGATCTGAACACTGGGCTCACTGGACACGGCGGAGGATCCCCGGTCCCGCGAGCAGGTCGCTGATGCCAGCTAGTGTTTACAGCGATCGATTGCGTAGCATCGCGAAGCCGAGCGCGGCACCGACGACGACAGGGATAAGTCGTGCGGCGCCGCCGAGCTTCATCGCGGTATACGCGCTCGAGCGCATGACGTGGCCCGGATTGCCGCCGCTCGCGACGCCGTCGGCCTGCGGCTCGTAGAGGCTGTCGCCGCGGGTGCGGGCCGGCGTGAGGGCACCCACGACCGTCATTGCCCGCCCGCCGCCGCCGACCGTCACTTCCCGGACCGGCCTCTCGGCGCAGCGCAGGATGGCGCTGGCGACGACTTCCGGGGCATAGAGCGGCGGCGGCAGCGCCGGCTCGCGCTCCATGTAGTTGCGCGCGTGGCGCGGGTGCGGCGTATCGGTCGCTGCCGGCTTGATGAGCGTGACGGCGATTGGCGCCCCTTCCTCCTCCAGCTCCATGCGGAGGGCATCCGTGTAGCCCTTCACGGCCTGCTTCGACGCCGAGTAGATGCCCTGCAGCGGCATCGCAAGATCCGAGACGACGCTGCCGATGTTGATGATCGTGCCGCCGTGGCGGCGGAAGTGCGGGACCGCGGCGCGGCAGCCGTGCACGACGCCCCAGAAGTTGACGTCGAAGAGCCGGCGCTTGTCCTCGAGCGGCATCTCCATCAGCTTGCCGTAGATGGAGACGCCCGCGTTGTTCACCCACGTGTCAAAGCCGCCGAACTTCTGGACGGCCTCGACTGCGACCCGCTCGACCGACTGCGGGTCTGCGACGTCCGCGACGATGTGCGCCGCGCGGCCGCCGGCCTCGGTGATCTCGGCCACGGCTCGACGCAGATCCTGTTCGTTTCTTGACGTCAGCAGCACACGCGCGCCCCGCTCGGCGGCGAGCCGCGCGGTGGCGAGTCCGATCCCGCTCGACGCGCCGGTGATGACGATTGTCTGGTCCTTGAGGTTGCGCTGGCGGCTACGCATGAGTGTCCTCCCGAGGGTTCAGGATCCACCTGCAACGGACGTTCCAACGATGGCTGAGCTATAATCCGCGGACCTCAGAGGCCGCGCTTCATTGCGCCTCGGGGGGCCGCACTCCACGCGATTCCTGAAAGGAGAGCCGCATGTCGGGGATCAACATGGGCAAGGTCATCGTCGGCGGTCTCGTCGCCGGGCTCGTGATGAACGCGATCGACTTCGCCGTGAACGTGCCGTGGCTCGGGCCGCAGTGGGAAGCGGCGACCGTCGCCCGCGGGGTCGATCCCACCGCCAACGCGGGCCTGGGGGCAGCGGGCTGGATCACCAGCGACTTCCTGTTCGGCATCGGCGTGGTCTGGCTCTACGCCGCGATCCGGCCGCGCTTCGGCCCGGGGCCGAAGACCGCCGTCATCGCCGGCGTCGCGTTGTGGGCGATCAAGGACCTCGCGTACTGCGCGATGTGGTTCACCGGCATGTATCCGCTGAACCTGCTGGTCATGTCGGGAATCGGCGGGCTCGTCGCGACGGTCGCCGCCGCGTGGGTCGGCGCCCGGATCTACACGGAAGCGCCTTCGGCCCACTCGGCGCGCGTCTAGCCATGGCCGACGTCGAGCGGCTCGACGGCATCACCGTGATCCGCGCGAGTAGCGACTGCCGGCAGTGGAACGGCATCCGCTACAAGCTCGGAATGTCGGGGAAGAACGTCGGCGCGAAGGCGCTGTCGATGAACGTCGCGACGATCCCGCCCGGCGGGGTCGCCGCGGCGCACATCCACGACGGCTTTGAGGTGATGCTCTACATCCTCGAAGGGCGCGTGCGGCACGAGTACGGCGAGGGGCTCCGTCAGTCGGTCGAGAACGCCGCCGGAGACTTCATCTTCATCGAGCCTGGCGTGCCACACGAGGTCTTCAACCTCAGCGCCACCGAGCCGGTCGTCGCCGTCGTCGCGCGCTCGGACGCAAGCGAGTGGGATCGAATAATCCCTTACGCTCGGTCTACTCGATCCTGAGGGCAGCCAGCGGATCGAGCCGGGTCGCGCGCCGCGCTGGGATGAGGCACGCGGCCGCCACGACCACGAACAGCACCAGCGTGATCCCGGCGAAAGTCACCGGGTCGGTCGACGTCACTTGGATGAGCTGGGTCTTCGCCAGCACCCAGCCGGCTCCGTAGGCGCCGGCCAGGCCGATGATGACCCCCAGCGCAAGCTGCACGATGCCTTGACGAAGGATCAGCCAGGACACCTGTGACGCCTGCGCGCCGAGCGCCATGCGGACGCCGATCTCCTGGGTCCGCTGCGTCACGGTGTAGGCCGTGACCGCATAGACGCCCACCGCCGCCAGCACGAGCGCGATGACGGCGAAGACCACGAAGAGGGTGCCGAAGATCGTGTACGGCCAGCGCTGACGCGCGAGGAATTCGTCCATCGTCCACACGTTGAAGACCGGCTGGTCAGCATCGATCGTGCGCACCTCCTGCCGTAGCTGATTGCTGATGGTCGAAGGTTGTCCGGCGGCGCTGCGCGCGATCAGGGTCACGAACCGCCAGGCGTCCATCCGGTATGGGACGTAGACGACCGAATCGGTCTCGACGTCCTGTGGAGGCCGCTGCCGCACCGACGGGACCACACCGACGATCGTCAGCCAGGGCGGCGGATCGATCTTGCCGTCGCCGTCGGGATCCCGCCGCTCGTCGCGCAGCTTGATCCGCTTGCCGAGCGGATCCTCGTTGGGAAAGAACCGCGCCACGAACCGCTCGTTCACGATCGTCGTCTCGGAGCCGGGCAGTCCATCCGTCTGAATGAAGAGGCGGCCTCGACGGAGCGGAAGGTCAAGCGTCGCGAAGTACCGCGGGCTGACGGCGACGAGCGTCACCCTCGGCGCGGTCTGTCCCTGCTCCGGCGCCGGCCGGCCCTCGACTTCGAGCGGGAACGCCGGGCCCCCACCGAGCGGCATCGAGCTGGCCACGGCCGCCGCAGCGACCCCAGCCGTCGAGGCGAGCCGGTCGGCCAGCCGGTCGTGAAACTGACGGCGATCCTCCTGCGTTTTGTACTTCCGCTCCGCCAGGGCGAGCCGCATCGTCACCAGCCGGTCGGTCTTGATGCCGAGGTCCAGCGTATACATCTTCAAGAAGCTGCGGATCATCAGCCCGGCGCCGACGAGAAGAACGATCGTGAGCGCGAGCTGCACGACCACCATCGACGACGAGAACTTTCGCGCGCGCACGCCGGCACCGCCGCTTCGGCCGGTTTCGTTCAGCGTCGTCGTGACGTTCGTTTTCGAGATCTGCAGCGCCGGGGCAAGGCCGAAGACAATCCCCGTGAGGATGCACAGCCCCGCGAAAAACCCGAACACCCGCGCATCCATCGTGAACACGATCCAGTACGGCTTGCCGACGTCCTGCACCGCCGCGTCGAAGAGCCGCACCCCTATGATCGACAGGCCGAACCCCAGCACACCTCCGAGGCATCCGAGCAACACGGCCTCGACCAGGAGCTGCCGGACAATGCGCCAGCGCGACGCGCCCAGCGCGATACGAACGGCGATCTCGCGGGCGCGATGCGCGGAGCGCGAGAGCAGCAGGTTGGCTACATTGGCGCAGGCGATCAGCAGGACGAAGCCGACCGCGCCCATCAGCGTGAGGAACATGATCCGGATAGGGCCGCCGTTGAACCGATCGTTGATCGGCATCACCTCGACGCCGACGTCCTTGTTGGTGTCGGCATACTGCGCAGTGAGACGGCTGGCGATTCCGGTCATCTCCGTCTGCGCCTCGGTCAGGCTCAGGCCGGGCTTGAGCCTCCCGAACACGTTCATCGACCGGTTGTCTCTCCGCCGCTCCTGTTCGGCCGGCGCGATCGCCTGCCAGAGGTCGCTGTTGGTCGGAAACTTCGCGCCCTGCTGCATCACGCCGACGATGGTCGTCGGGACCTCGTTGATCTTCACGGAACGGCCGAGAATGGTCGGGTCGCCGCCGTAGCGGGTTTGCCAGACGCCGTACCCGATGATGGCGACGGGCTCCGCCCCGGGGCGCCCGTCCTCGGGCCGGAAGTCCCGGCCGATGTGCATCGGCTGTCCCAGGATGCCGAAGGCGTTCGGGGTCACGAACGTGCCGAAGAACTGCTCGGGGACGTGGTCCGCATCGCTGAGGTTTATCGACACTCCGCGATATCCCGCGAGGTCCTGCATCGTGCGGGTCTGCGCCTTCATGTCCTCGTAGTCCGGATACGAGACCCCCATCCGGCGGTCTTCCTTCGGATTGCGGCCGTTGATGTGCAGGATCCGCTGGGAGTCCTTATACGGCAGCCCGCGCAGGAGCACGGCGTTGACGAAGGTGAAGACCGTATTGTTCACGCCGATGCCGAGACCGAGCGCGACGACCGCGAGGAGTGTGAACCAGCGGTCCTTTACCAGCATGCGGACGGCGAAGCGGAGGTCTTGGAGCAAGGCCATAACGCACTTAGACGCGTTACCCAAGTGCGAAGTTCGAAGTTCGAAGGCTGAAGTAAGTTCCAGGTTCGAACTTCCGACTTCACTTCAGCCTTCGTACTTCGTACTTCGTACTTGAGCAAGTCCCCATCAAATGCGAGTCCGTCCGTATAGAGCCTGGTCCATGATCCGGCCGTCCTTGATCGCGCTCATGCGAAGGATCGCTTCGAGCCGGTAACCGGACTTCTCGAGCACGCGGCGTGACGAGAGGTTTCCCGCGAACGGGAGCGCGAACAGCCGGTGGAGGTCGAAGTTCGCGAAGGCGAATTCGGTCAGCGCACCGACCGCGGCGGTCATGATGCCGCGGCCCCAGTAGTCTTCCCCGAGCCAGTAGCCGACCTCCGCCGAAATCCGCTCGACGTCCCGGCCCGGGATGAAGCCGACCCCGCCGACGGCCGCACGTCCCACCTCGATTGCGAAGTTGGTTTCCGGTGAGGCCGTGGTCGCGTGCGCGAGCCACAGGCGTCCCGCCTCTTCCGTGTACGGCGAGGGGAACATGTCGCGGAGGTTCAGCCAGACTCGGCGGTTGTCGGCATGCCGGACGAGGCTCGTAAGGTCCGCCTGGCGCCAGGAGCGAACGCGGCAGATGCCCAGGTCTATTTCCATCGCGGGAAGGTCGGAGGCCAGGGACCACAGGCCAGACGTCGGAGGTCAGAGGCCCAGGACCAGAGCATAGCCCGTCCGCCTCCGCGTGAACCTCCGGCGGACCGCCGGAGCCTTGGCGGAGGCGGTTAGGGCTGCCAGAGTATATTCAGATCGCATGAGCAAGGTGACCGCTGGCTCGCAGACGCTGGCCGCCAGATTTGGCGCCTTTGTGGCCGAGCGGTATCCGTTCGCGCTCGAGCAAGCGCTCGCCGCGCTCGAGGCGTGCGCGACCCAGCGGTTTGAGCCGGGGGCGACGGATGCCGATCGCATCGAGGCGCTGCGGCAGGCGCTCAAGCGCGAGCTGCCGGGTCGGCTCGCCCGGCCCGCGACCGCGCCCGATCTCGGCGAGACCACGCCGCGCGTAAGCGCCGAGCGCCGCCTGGCGCAGGCGAGAGACGAGCTGGTGGAGGCTTGTGACGGGTTCCTCCGCCGCGAAGGCATCAAAGCGTCGCTCACGCGCGACGAGCGGCGCGAGATCCTGCGCGGCATGGTCCTGACGCGCGCGACCGACAACCGGCTCAAGCAGTTTTTCAGCGGAGGCGACGTTCGGTACGAAGGAGCCGCGTTCCAGGGCAAAGGATTCCGATCGCTCGGACAGGAGGCGATCTTCGCGGCCGCGATCCGCCTGCGGCGCGGCGAGACGTACCGCGGGTCCGACGGGACGTGGGGCGGCGACGTCGTCGCGCCGGTCATCCGTGACCTCGGCGTCGCGCTCGCGATGCGTCCCGGCGAGGGCGTCGCCGAGATGATCCGGCAGACGCTCTCCGCGCAGATGGCGAAGGCCGGCCCGCCGATGGAGGGGAAGGATTTCCACCTCGGCGACTTCGGCTGGGGCGTCCTGCCCGCGACCGCGCCCCTGTCCATCGGATCGCTGACCGTTGCCGGCATGGCGCTGTCGTTCGCGCGTCAGAGGAGCGGACGCGTGGCGCTGTCGTTCATCGGCGAGGGAGGATCGTCGCTCGGCGAGTGGCACGAGGCGATCAACGTGTGCGCCGCGCGGCGGCTGCCGGCAATCTTCTGCCTGGAGAACAACCAGACCGCGCTCTCGACGCCGCTCGCCGATCAGTCCGCCGTGCGGGTCTTCGCTGACAAGGCGGTCGGCTATGGCATCCCCGGGATCACGATCGATGGCACCGACCCGGACGAGATCGCCGCGGCGTTCGCGTGGGCGGCCGAGCGGGCGCGCGAAGGACAGGGCCCGGCCCTCATCGAGCTGGTCTGCATGCGGATGTGCGGGCACGCCCACCACGACGACATGCTGTACCTCGGAAAGGAGCCGCCGATCGGCTGGGGGTATCCGCCGGCGTCGGACCAGGGCTACGCGAGCCGCGAGCTGTACGCGTACTGGGCCGCGCGGGATCCGATCGCGACCTACGCGGAGCGGCTCGAGCTCGAGGGCGTCATCGAGCGCGGCGGCCTCGAAGCGCTCGCGCGCGAGACTGAGGCGCTCGTCGAGCGCGAGGCGCGACGCGTGATCGACGCGCCGTGGCCGTCAGCCGAGCAGGCCGGCGTCGGCGTCTTCGCGGACGAGCCGCCGCGCGTCCGCCTCGAGCTGTTCGATGTCGGCGACGCGGGCGGGCGGGGGCCGGCCGGCGCCACGCATCCCCCGCTCGATCCCGGGCCGGCAGTCGACAAGAAGGGCCAGACGTTTCTCGAGGCGATCACACTCGGCCTGCGCGACGCGCTCGCGGCCGACCCGCGCGTCCTCATTTATGGGCAGGACGTCGGCGGCAACTACGGCAACGCCTTCCTCCTGCTGAGGCCGCTTCTCGCCGAGTTCGGCGCGCGCATCATCAATTCACCGCTCGCCGAAGGGGCCGTCCTCGGCGTCGCGGTGGGCGCGGCGCTCGCCGGCGACCGCCCGATCGCCGAGATCCAGTTCAACGATTTCGTTGCGACCGGCTTCAACCAGCTCGTCAACAACGCGGCGAAGATCCGGTACCGCTGGGGCGGCTCGGTGCCGATGGTCGTGCGGATGCCGTGGGGCGGGCTGCGCCACGCCGGGCCGTATCACAGCCAGAACACTGAGCCCTGGTTCTACCGCACGCCCGGCCTCAAGATCGTCGTCCCCTCGACGCCGGCGGACGCGCGCGCGCTGCTGGCGGCCGCAGTCGCCGATCCGGACCCCGTCCTTTACTACGAGCACATCGCCCTGTACCGCGATCCGCGCATCAAGCAGGCGCTGCCCGCCGAGCCTCCGGCGCCGCTGCCGCTCGGACAGGCGGCGCTGCGCCGCCAGGGCGGGGATCTTGCAATCATCTCCTACGGCGCTTACGTGCACGTGGCGCTGCGCGTCGCCGAGCGGCTGGAGGCCGACGGCATTGAGGCGAGCGTGC
Source organism: Vicinamibacterales bacterium (assembly GCA_050745085.1). Taxonomy (GTDB): domain Bacteria; phylum Acidobacteriota; class Vicinamibacteria; order Vicinamibacterales; family 2-12-FULL-66-21; genus DATAEE01. The sequence continues at coordinate 2,666 of JBOGJB010000263.1, read as the reverse complement.
TCGATCTGCGGACGCTCGTGCCGCTTGACCGCGCGGCGATCCTCGCGGTCGCGCGGCACGCGGGCCGCGTGTTGATCGTGCACGAGGACTCGCGGACCGGCGGCATCGGCGAGAGCCTCGCCGCCGTCATTCAGGAGGAAGCGTTCGAGTGGCTCGACGCGCCGGTCCGGGTCATCGGCGCGCTCGACACACCGGTGCCGTACTCGCCGCCGCTCGAGGCGTTCTTCCTGCCCAGTGAGGAGGAGATCGAACGGGCCGCCCGGTTGTTGTGCCAATACTGACGCTGTAGGCACTTGGCACTAGGCAATTGGCACTCTGCAGAAGTGCGGTTCAAATTGCAGGTCCCACCGTAGAGTGCCTACTCCTAGTGCCTAGTGCCTGCTGCGTAGCCCCCATGCCTACACCTGCTCAGGATCCCGAAGGCTTTCTGCTGTTCGCGCTGGCCATCCTGGCCATCGTCTCGGCGATCGCGGTCGTCGCGTACTTCGTGCTGCGCGCAGCGCTGACGCGCGCGGCGGATTCCGTGGCGGACCAGCTCGCGCGCGGGATGATCAAAGCGGGCAACCGCGTTTCCGGGGCGCGCGCGGCGCCGGGAGCGCCGCTGGTGGACCCGCGCGAGCTGGCCCGCCTCGAGCGACTCTCCAAACTCCTCGACAACGCGATCCGTCTGCCGATCGTCGGCGGCGTCGGCCTCGACGCGCTGCTCGGTCTCGTGCCGGTGGCGGGGGATGCGACATCGGCGGCGATCGGCGTCACCCTGATTTACCGAGCGGTCCGGCTCGGCGCTCCGCGCGACGTCGTCGCCCGCATGGTTGCCAACGTCTGCGTCGATCTCGCCCTCGGCGCCCTCCCCATCGTCGGCGACGCGGCAGACGTGTTCTTCCGGGCCAACCAGAAGAACATGCAGCTGCTGCGGGAGCACCTCGGCGGGCGGTGATCACTCAGTGTGCGGAGACGGAGGGAGGCCGCGGAGACGAGGTCGGACGCGCGGATTGCAACGGTCCGATCGTAAAATAGATGTATTCCTGCCAACTCGTCAGACCTGGCTCTCGTGCTCACCGGCGGCGGCGCGCGCGCCGCGTATCAGGTCGGCTGTCTCCGTCTCCTCGCGCGCGAGTTTCCGGAAGTCTCGCCGGACATCCTCACCGGGGTATCGGCCGGTGGGATCAACGCGGCGTATCTGGCTGCGCATCAGGAACCGTTCGCCGAAAGACTCGAGAACCTCGCGGAGGTGTGGGCCGGGATCCACATCGACGATGTGTTCCGGGTCGACCTGCGCGATCTGGCGTCGCGGACCGTGCGGTGGGGCGGACGGCTGCTGTCGGGGGGCAAGTCTCCGCTGCCTCCGGCGCGGAGCCTGGTCGACACCGCCCCGCTCCGCGGGCTGCTCGAACGCTTGCTCGAAGCGAACTCAGGCGTCGTCCACGGAATCGCGCGAAGCCTGGAGACCGGTCGGCTGCGGGCGATCGCGCTGACCGCGTCGAGTTACACGACCGGCCAATCGATCACGTGGGTGCAGACGCGCGACGACTGCGGCATAGAGACCTGGGAGCGGCCGCAGCGCAAGAGCGCCGCCTGCGCGCTTCGGGTCGACCACGTGATGGCCTCATCAGCGCTGCCGTTCTTTTTTCCGGCGGTCGATGTTGACGGCGCGTGGTACGGCGACGGAGGCATCCGACTCACGGCTCCATTGTCGCCCGCGGTCCATCTCGGCGCGAGACGCGTCATCGCGGTGTCGACACGCTACGCCCGCTCGCGCGAGGAGGCCGACCGCCCCGCCGTCGTCGGCTACCCGCCACCGGCACAGGTGGCCGGGGTTCTCTACAACGCGATCTTTCTCGACCAGCTCGACAGCGATGCGCTGCACATGCAGCAAATCAACGAGTTCATTGCGAGGCTGCCGGAAGGGCAGCGCGACGGACTGCGGCACATCGACCTGCTCGTCCTCCGCCCGTCGGAAGATCTGGGACGGCTGGCGAACGCCTACGAGCCCGAGCTGCCTCGCGCCTTCCGCTTTCTCACGCGCGGTCTGGGGACGCGCGAGACGCGCTCGAACGACATGTTGAGCCTCGTCATGTTTCAGGGCGACTACGTCAAGCGCCTCATCGAGATGGGCGAGGCAGATGCGAAGGCGAGAATCCCCGAGATTCGGAGCTTCCTGCGCGACGTGTCGCCGAAGCCCTAAGGGCAGCGCGACGTCGGACGGCGCCTGCGGGGACAGCGGGTTCGAGTCCGCGCGGACTTCGTCAGCTGGGTCCGCCAGACTCCGCCTCCCTGTATCTGAAAGGATGCGGCTTTGTATCTCTATTGACACACACCCCCGAACCTGTCACCATAGCCTTCGCACTCCCCAAAAACTCTCCCGGCCTGTTCACGCTCTGTAATCGAGAGGGCGAAGCTGCGCCTGCCGCCGCCCGCCCATCCCTGCCTCCCTTCAAGGAATCCGTATGCCCATTGCCAGACCCGCGACCTCGTCTGCCACGCTGGCCTCCGCGCTGCGTGGATGGCCGGCCGACCTCGCCGGATCGTCAGACGCCATCCGGCTCGCGCGCGACCGCGTCGTCAAAGCGGCGATGCAGGACGGGGGCGTCCTCCTCGTCGCCGACCGGGGCTTCGACGTCCAAGCGATCGCGCGCGAGGTGCATGCGCGCGGGCCGGGTGAGGAG
>JBOGJB010000262.1:0-7086 GCA_050745085.1 Vicinamibacterales bacterium | reverse complement strand
GTGTGGACCGTCGTCATCGTGTTCGCATTCTGCCGGACCGTGCTGCACGACGGCGTGCGTGACGCCGCGATGAGGACACTGTGTCATCAGTCTCTGATCTGGACGGTCGCCGGCGCGTACATCGCCGTCGCCGTTCAACTCTGGCCGCGTCTCGCGGGATCCGCAGCGCCGTGAGCCCGAGTCGCGCGGTTGCCGGGCTCGTGTTCGCCGCCGGGCTCGTCGTCGGCACGCTCAACGACGTGGCTCCCGTGCGGGTTCCGCCGGCCGTCGCTGGCCATTGGATCCTCGCGGCCGACTTCCACGTCCATGCCTTCCCTGGCGACGGGGCGCTCGCGCCAGGGGCCCTGCAGCGTGAAGCCGCGCGACGCGGGCTCGATGTGATCACGATCACCAATCACAACCAGACGATCAGCGCGCGGATCGGCTCATGGCTGCCGCGCCGGGTCGGCGTGCCTCTCGTCCTCGTTGGACAGGAAGTGACCGCGCGGGACTTCCACCTGATCGCGGTGGGGATCCGGGACGAGGTCGACTGGCGGGGGCCGGTCTCGACCGTTATCGACGCGATTCACGTGCAGGGAGGCGCCGCGATCGCGGCGCACCCACTCCGGCCCTCCTGGCGGGGCTTTGACGACTCGGCGATGGCGCGGCTCGACGGCGCGGAGGTCGCGCACCCCGCCGGCACCGACCCTGGACGGCGTGCCGACATGTCCGCGTTCTACGAACGCGCGAGGGAGCGTAACCCGCGACTCGCGCCGATCGGCTCGTCGGACTATCACTTTTCGTGGCCCGTCGGCTTGTGCCGGACCTACGTCTTCGCCCGCGAGGTGAGCGAGCGCGGGGTCATCGAGGCCGTGCGTGAGGGGCGAACGGTCGCGTACGACGCCGCCGGCCGCGCGTACGGCGATCCCGCGCGCGTCGCTATCGTGGAGAAACTCCGGCGCGAGGCAGGCGCGTCACTCCCCGAATCCTCGACGTGGCGTCAGGTCAGCCTGGCGCTCACGCTGATCGGATTGTCCCTGCTTACGTGTGGCACGAGGCTTCAGCCTCGTGAGGGATGACGGGGCTAAAGCCCCGTGCCACTCGGTCACTTCGTCGTGAGCTCGTCGTAGGCGACGCCGAGCGCGGCGGCGAGCGTCAGCCGCGGCGGCGCCTCCTGGTAGCCCTCGAATCCCGGCAGCGCCTTCAGCGCGGTGATCGCGTCCTTCGGCTGGCCCTGCCCGATCCCGCGTTTGGCGTGCGACACCACCGCGTCGAGGTAGTCCCGGAACTTCAGCAGATCGGCGCGCGCGAGCACGACCGGCAGATCCTGCTTCGAATGCCCGGCGACGTACTGCGCGTCGCGCGGCATCTCGTTCGCCACGGCTTCGATCGTCTTGATCCAGTTCTGAATTGACGCGCCGGCCGGCCGATCGATGAACGGATGCCGCTCGTGGAAGAACAGGTCGCCCATATGGACGACGTTGGCGCGCTCGAAGCGGATGATCGAGTCGCCGCCGGTGTGGCCCGGGCCGTAGTGGGTCGCGGTGATCTTCTCGTCCCCGGCGTCCGTAGACCACGTCTTGTCGAACGTTACATCGGCGACCACCGGCGGCACCGGTGGGGGCTGGTTTGGCGGGGGCGGCTGCGCCGCCGCCTGCTTCTGCAGCTCCGGCACGCGCGCGTGCGCCACGATTCTCTTCGTCGCCGGCTTGAACGTGCCGTTGCCTGACGTGTGATCGCCGTGGTGATGCGTGTTGAACAGCACGTCGATGCCTCGTCCCGATTTCTGCTTCAGCCCGTCGAGGCAGATCGCTGCGGTGTCGGGGAACTGCGTATCGACGACGACCACGGCGTCCTTGTTGACGAGCCAGCCGATCGTGCCGCCCCGCCCGAAGAAGTAACCGACGTTGCCGCGGATGTCCGCGAAGCGGGTGACTGGCGGTGCGGCCGGCGTCTGCGCGACGACCGAGCGGAACGGGACGGCGACAACCGCCGTCGAGGACAGGACGATGAATCGGCGTCGATCGATCAGCATGGCGGATCCTCTCTCAAACCCCGCGGGAAATCCGGAACGGCCTGACGACCTGGCCCACCCGGCGGCCGGCGACCGCAATCACCGCGCGCGCGACGTACTCGCCGGGCGGGAGATTCCCGATGTTCAGGCTCGCGCCCGCGATGCGGCACCGCGCGTCATCCTCCGGCTTGCGGAGCGGAACCGTCGCCCGCTCGAGCGCGACGGAGGTCTGCGTCTGGGCGACTTCGAGCGTGACGCTCGCGAGGTCGAGCGGCTCCGGCGCGTCGGCGAAGAGCTCCAGGTATCCGTGCAGCGTGTCGCCCGTCACGTTGGCGCTCACCGCCGGCGCCAGCGGCAGGCGTCCCTTACCGCTCGCGGCGCCGGCGACCAGGAGATCGGTCGCCTGAATCGGTCCCGCCTTGGCCAGCGCCGCGCGGACGAGGCGTTCGACGCTGCCGCGGCGTCCGGCGTCATCGACCGCGACGAGCTTCAGCGTGTACTTTCCCGGATCGGCGACGACGGCGCTGAAGTAGTGCTGGGCGCGCCCGTCGCCGCCGTCCGCCTTCGGCAGGGCCGCCGAAGGCGTCGTATCGAACTGACTCGCGGCCAGCTTGTTGTTGAAGTCCACGAGGACGAATCCGACCGAGAGCTGCCCCTCCGGGTTGACCGACCGGTCGATCTCGGCGGCTACGAGCAGTCGCAGCCTCGAGCTGCGCGGGTCCTGGAACGAATACGTCGTCAGCTTGATCGGAATGTCGGTCGTGGGCAGCGGGTCGCGAAGCGCCGCGATGATCTCCGCTTCTGTCGTCGTGACCGCCGCCGACGTGCCGATCGTGAACTCGCGGCGCGACCTGACGGTTACCCCCTTGCGGCGCAGGTCGACTTTGATCGCGTGCGGGCGTCCGTTGCGGTCACCCGCCTCGGCTTCAAAACCGAGCAGATAGTATCCGGACAGCTCGTGCGCGAGGCGCCGGAACGCGAAATCGGAGTTGCCGAAGACGCGGAAAACGTCGCCGCGTGTGGCCTGCGTCATCAGCGCGAGGCCGTCTTCCTCCAGCGCCCGATCGGCGGCATACCTCGCGGGCGGACGTTGACGCGAGGCGTCGGTCTCGGAGGTCATCAGGTGCAGCGCGTACAGCGTGACGTGCGCCGCGGCCGCCTTCGGACCGAGCCAGGCGAGCTGCGCGCGCTCGCGGTCGAGCACGAGCCCTTCCGAGATGAACACGAGAATCTTAGGCGTCGCGCTCGGGGGCAGGCGATTGATGAGCGCTTCCAATCCGATGATCGAGCTCCGCGCGCGGTCGCGTGCATCCGAGGCGACGAGTGACGCCTCGGACGTCACCTGGTTCACGCACAGCTTGAACTCGCCGCCGCCGCCCAGCCGCATGTCGGCCGGGAGCGCCCCGCACTCGCGCTCGATGAGCTGGCCGACGACGAAGCTGTCCTTGTTGCGTTCGAACGCGAGCGCGTCGGCGATGCCGATGGCACGCGGCCCGTGGCTCACCAGCGCCTGCCCATCGACCCGCTCGAGTCGTGTCCGAACGAGCGCGTGATCCGCGGTGAAGTCGATCTGCGGTCCCTCGGGGATGCTGGCGAGCGCGACGCGGTCCGCGCGGTTGAGGCCGCCCACGAACCGGCTCGCCGCTTCGAACGCGGCTTTGCCCCGGCCGGCGCCGATGCTCGTGCGATCGACGACGATCATGATGAGCCGTCCGCCCACGGCCTCGACATTGGACGTATAGTCCGCCGGGGGCGGCGCCGCGCCAGCCGGCAGGTCGACGCTCGCTCCGACCGGCACGAACTGCGTGGAGACGATCGGCCGGCGCCGGCCGTCGACGCGCAGCTCGAAGTCGTCGGCCGTCAGGTCGGGGATCGGCCGGCCCTGCCCGTCCACGACGTTGACGTCCACGCGGACCAGGTCGAGCGACGACTTGAATTTCGGGACAGGCAGTTGCTGCTGCTGGGCGACGAGCGCCAGCGCCAGGACGACGACGGGGAGGCCGGAGGGCACGAGGGGATTATATCCAGTGCCTGGTGCCTCGTGCCTGCTGCCTCGTGCCTTGGGGTGGCGGCTGAGTGACGGGTCCGCGCGTCCAAAGCACATGGGCACGGACGCTGCGGGTTTGGTGTTGCTCGTGTGCCTCGCCCCGGCAGCGGCGCCCGCCCTGGAGCTGCCGGTGTCGGTCGAGCGCCTCCAGCGGGAGCTGGCCAAACCGGCCCCCGAGACGCCGGTGAAGATCCCGCACGTCTTTCGCGTCACGATCGAGGGCCGTTCGATGCGATTTCCCGCACCCTGGGATCCCGCGAACGACACCGTCGTCCCGAGCTACGTACGGCCTCAAATGTCGATCGACCACTACGAGTTCCTGATGGCGGTCACGCCGCAGGAGTTTCGGGCCGGCGTGCTGTACAAGATCGCGATTCCCGTGCTTCCAGCGGCGGCGCAGGTCGTCGATGCGATTCGCGCGGCGATCCGCCGCCGGCAGGAGGAGCGCGCGCGCCGGGAAGTGGACGAGGCGCTCAGGCAACTGTTGGAAGCAAGGAAGAAGGAGGCTGAAAAGAAATAACGCAGGAAAACACGCTAGTATACCGCTGGCGGGACAAGGCCTCTTTTGTGCGAATCCTCCTCTCGATTCTCTTGAACGCGCTCGCGATCTATGTCGCCGCGTACCTCCTCGACGGGATCGTCCTCCGCGGTCTACCTGCCGCCCTCATCGCGGGACTGGTGTTCGGAATCGTCAACACCTTGATCAAACCGCTGCTGATCCTGCTGACGCTGCCAATCACGATCATCACACTCGGTCTCTTCATCTTCGTCGTCAACGCCATCTGCCTCGCGCTGACGGCCGCCCTCGTCCCGGGCTTCGACATCGCCGGCTTCGGGAGTGCCCTTGCCGGGGCGCTCATTGTCAGCATCGTCGGCTGGCTTCTGAACGCCGTGGTGCGTGACGATCGGCGAGAGAAGAGAGAGTGAATACTGACGCCGGCGACGGGCAGTGCCTGGTGCCTCGTGCCTGGTGGGCTTGATTCTTGGTGCCGGAGGTGGGAATCGAACCCACACGGGGGGTGACCCCCACGGGATTTTGAGTCCCGCGCGTCTGCCAGTTTCACCACTCCGGCTCAGGAGAGGCAAGGACCTTCAGTATATCGTCGATTCGAGCTGATCCTTGCCGGTTCAGTGCGCGTCAGCCAACGCGCGCTCGGCGCGCGCGAGGCCGGCGGCCATCCTCGCGAGCGCCGAGCTGATACGCTCGCGCTCGCGCCCAATCGCCTGCGGCTCGCCGCGGCGCAGCGCGTCCGACAGGCCAGGCAGCGGCTGGCCGTCGTACAGAGAATAGATGTTCCATCCGTAGATCACGTGCCGATACCACCGGCGGTCCGGCGGTTCGGACTCGTCGAGAAGCGCCTGCTCCAGCCGAGCCAGCGCGTCGTTCAGATCGTTCCATCGCGGCTGCTCGCCGCTCTGTCCGACGCGCCGGTCGATAGCCGCTTCGAGCACCGCGGCGCGCGCGGCCAGGCGGCGCGCCATGGCAGCCGCCGGAGCGTCGCCGGCCCCGCCTCCAGCGTCGTCGAGAAACCGCGCGATGCGCTCCGCATAGTGTGAGTACCGGAACGGGAGGACGTCCGCCGACGCCAGCCTGATCGCAACCGTGCCGAGGAGGCGCGCGAGTCGCGTACCGCGGGCCAGCCCCGGATCCGCCATGCGCTCGAAATACAACCGCGTGTCGTGCGAGGAATGGTACGTCCCGTAGCTGCCGTCGAAGTCGAGCTCCAGCGAGAGCGTCGGCAGCCCCAGATGGTCCTGGAACGCGACGAAATCGGCGCCGCTGCCGAGCGCGGACAGCTCCGGCGGCGCGGTCATCCCGAGCTCTCCCGCCGTCCCGGCGATGAAGTCGCCGAGCGACGGGACGCCGCCCGCGTCGAGCCGGTCGCCCATGTAGTAGTCAGAGTTCACGTAGCACACGACCCGCTCGCGCAGCCGCGCGGCGCGATCTTCGGCGTACTCCGTTGATCCGATCAGGCCGAACTCCTCCGCGTCCCAGAATGCGAACGCGATCGTGCGCCGCGGGCGCCATCCAGATCGCGCGAGCGCCGCCAGGCCTCGCGCCGTTTCGATCATCACCGAGGCGCTGCCGCCGGGATCGACGCCGCCGAACGTCCACGCGTCGTGGTGCGTGCCGAGCATCACCTCGCGATCCGGTTCCACCCCGCCGGCGAGCCGGGCGACCACGTTGCGGATCGGGCGCGATCGATCGTCCATGACGACATCGAGTTCGGCGAGGGTGTCCGGCGACGCGCGGAGCTTCGCCGCTTCCTGCGCGCTCAACACGACCACCGGGATCCGCGGCAGCGTCGGCGCGCGCCCCGCCTCGATCGCGGTGGCCCCCGGCTTGGCGGCGACGCCGGGCGTCAGCGGGTCGCCGTGCCAGAACCAGGAGAACTTGGCGTTGCCGCGCTGCAGGAGCGTCGCGGGCCGCCACGGCCCCTCGGGCCAGACCTGACCCTTCAAGGCGCCGTCGTCCGCCTGATCGCTGTAGAGAATGACGCCGGCCGCGCCCGCTTCCTGCGCGAGATGCACCTTCACCGCGCGATGGCTGCGGCCGTACCGCGCCACGACGATGCGTCCGCGGACCGGCACCTGTCGCGCGGCGAGCTCCGCGTAGTCGGGAGGGAGGCCGTAGTTCACGTAGACGAAGGGCGCGGCCATGCGGCCGCTCGCCGAGTACGCGACGTGTCCCGGATCGACGCCGGGATGGGCGGTGTCGGGGTCGAAGCGCGAAGACGGTTCCGTCACGCGCATCGACACCCACGGTCCAGCGCCGGCTCGCATCCGCACGCGGATCCGCCGCGGCCGGGAAAGGAACGCTGAGTACTCGGCGGTTTCGACGGCGAACCCTTCACCGCGGAGCGTGTCCGCCAGCCACGCCGCGACGCGCTGCCCGCCCTCGGAGCCCGCGGGATGCGGCTCGCGCGTCAGCTGTCTGTGCGCGGCGGACAATCGATCGAGTGAGATGCCTTCCGAGAACCGGCGCTCGGTCGCGCGGAGCTCACGCACGGCAGCCCGACTGAAGCCGATCGGCGGGTCGTCGAGA
>JBOGJB010000261.1:0-2166 GCA_050745085.1 Vicinamibacterales bacterium | reverse complement strand
GCTCTTCACCCTCGGCCAGCGGCGGCAGCCCGCGCGCGGCGCGGCGGCGCTGGCTCTCGGCCCGGCGCTTCGCCTTCGCGCGCCCGGCGACACGCAGCTCCTCGTCCACGCGAACGACGAGATGGCGAACCACCTGGTCGATGACCTTGAGCCGGCGATCCAGCTCGTGGACCAGCTCCCCCGGCCCGTTGATCACCTCGAGCACGTACGTGCCCTCGCGGTGGTGGCCGATGTCGTAGGCCAGCCGGCGCCGGCCCCAGTTCTCGGTTTTCTCGATGTTGCCGCCGAACCGCTGGACGATCGCGTCGATCTGCTGGTGCAGATCCGTGACGACCTCCTCGCCGACGTCCGGCGACACGATGTACACGACTTCGTACTGACGGGTCTCGCGCATAGGTCTCCTTCTGGACTCAGGCCGCCACCCTCGAACATCGATCCGGTGGCGACAAGGAGAAACGGTTAGTCTGCCGGATCGTCCTGCTGGTCTGTGTCTTCCTTCCTATTGTACCTGTTCATGACGACGTCGATCCCTTCGGCGAGGAAGGTTTCGACGGCGTCCGCCGCTTTCACGATGGTGTCGCCGATCACGCCGCGCTCGTCCGGCTCGAACCGCGCCAGCACATGATCCGCCAGACCGCGCCCGTCGCCACGTCCGACGCCGACGCGCAGCCGCGGGTACTGGTCGGACCCGAGATGTGCCTCGATCGACTTCAGCCCGTTGTGGCCGCCGGCCGACCCGCGCGCCCGCGCGCGCAGCCGCCCGAGCGGCAGGTGCACCTCGTCGACGATGATCAGGACGTCCGAGGGCTCCACCTCGAAGTACCGCGCCAGCTCGCCGACCGCCTGCCCGCTCAGGTTCATGAACGAGAGCGGCTTGACCAGCAGCGCGCCGCCGGCGCGCCACTTCGCGACGACCGCCTCGGACGGAGACGACTCGAAGGTCAGCCCCTGGCGGCGCGCCACCTCGTCGACGATCTCGAAGCCGACGTTGTGGCGGGTGCCTTTGTACCTGGGCCCTGGATTCCCGAGGCCCGCTATCAGTTTCACGGACCTGGTCCTTAGTCCTTAGTCCTGTCCTTAGCGCTTAGTCCTTGGGGAAGCTGCAGGTGCGGCGCAGCACCCACTACGGACCATGGATGGACCAAGGACCAAGGACCAGGCACCGGCGCTATTTTTCCTCTTCTTCTTCCGGCTTCTCGACCTTGCCCTTCTTGATGACCTCCGGCTCGGCCGGCGGCGTCGCGGCCGCCGCCGCCGCCGCCGCCGCGTCGACCGCGGCCGGCTCCGGCTCCTCGGCCTTCGGCATCATGACGTGGACGAGCATCACGTCTCCCTCGGTCACGACCTTCCACTTCGGATCCGGCGCGATCTCGCGGACGCGGATCGCCTCGTTCAGCAGCAACTCGCTGACGTCGATCTCGATCCTGTCCGGGATGTCCGCCGGCAGGCACTCGACCTCCACCTCGCGGTGAACGAAGTCGAGGACGCCCCCCTGCTGCTTGACGCCCTTCGGCTCACCCTTCACGACGATCGGCACGGTCACCGTCAGCACCTTGTCCATCGCGATGCGATAGAAATCCGCGTGCAGGAGCTTGTGGGTCACCGGATCGAGCTGGTACTCCTTGACGAGCACGCGCGTGCTGCTGCCGTCCACGCTCAGCGAGATGAGCGTGTTCAGCCCCGACTCGGAGTGGAGGATCCGCATCAGCACCTTCGGGTCGACCGCAATCGGCTCGGCCCCGTCTCGCGCTTTCTGTCCGCCATAGAGCACGGCCGGAATGCGTCCCTGCGCCCGCAACCGCCGCGCCTCGTTCTTCCCGAATCCGTCCCGCTTCAGTCCGTCAAGTGTGGCTTCCATATCAGCTCTCAGTGGGCATTAGGCAATAGGCATTAGGCATTCTGTCGGTTTCTCAGTTTCTGTTCAGTGGTCAGAGTGCCTAGTGCCTAGCTAGTGCCTATTGCCTACACGAATAGCGAAGAGACCGACGTCTCCTCGTGAATGCTCCGAATCGCCTGCCCCAGCAACCTCGCCACCGAGAGCTGCTTGATCTTCTTGCAGCATTTCGACCGCTCGGCGCTGAGCGGGATCGTGTTGGTGATGATCACCTGCTCCAGCGGGGAGGTCTCGAGCCGCTCCATCGCCGGGCCGGACAGCACCCCGTGCAC
>JBOGJB010000260.1:0-19745 GCA_050745085.1 Vicinamibacterales bacterium | reverse complement strand
GACCTGCGCCTTCCACCAGACGGCCGCGGGCGGCGGCACCCGCGCCGCGGCCAGCGCCAGTTCGTGATCGCCGGCGAGCGTCGCGGCCACCTCGATGAGGTCGGCGCAGACGGCGCAGGCGGAGACGTGGTCGCGCAGATCGGCGTCGGCGCGCTCGGGCCATCGGCGCGACGCGACCGCGTCGAGCGCGTCCTGCTCCCGCGGGCATTCAGTCCTGCGCACGGTCCCGTCCCTTGAGAAAAGCGGCGAGCCTGCGGCGCGCGCGGAACAGCAGCATCTTCACGCTCGCAGCCTTGACGCCCAGCACTCCCGCGATTTCGCGGTGCGACGAGCCTTCCGCGTACGCGAGCCACAGCAGCGCGCGCTCGCGCGGCCTGAGCCGGGCCAGCGCGCGCGAGAGATCCGTGCGCCTGGCCAGATCGGGCGGGCTCGTCGAAGGCTCGAAGGGAGAGCTGTCTGTCGGGCCCTGCACTGAGCGAGCGAAGCGAATCGAAGGGCGGCGCCGGTCGCGCACGAGATTCGTCGCAATCCGGAACAGATAGTGGCGCCGATGCGCGTCGCTCGCGAACGTGCGGTCGGCGCGCAGGAACCGATAGTAGGTGTCCTGCAGCAGGTCGTCCGCCGCGTGCCGGTCGCCGGTCATGCGCGACAGGTACGCCCAGAGTGGACGGGCCGTTCGTTCGTAAAGAGCGCGAAACGTCGGCTCGTCCATCGTGAGCGTCTCGTCCGTCTCCTCCGCGTCCTGGCGGAGCGCCCGACCGAGGCTGGACGCGGTTGCGCGTTCGACGTCCGAGAGAGTCAGATCTCGCGTCATGAGATTAGGTGTCGCCCCGCGGCGCGGCGTGGAGCGGCTCGAACAGCCCGAGCCGCCGCGACAGCGCGAAGGCGACCACGGCCGACAGCAGGAAGCCGCCGCCCAGCGCGACGGCGAGCACGCCCATCACCCACAGCGGAAGCTGCACCTCGTCCATCACGCGGCTGCTGGCGAACTGCAGGCCGATGCCGCCGAGCGCGAGCACGAAGCCCGCCTGGAGCGACCACAGGATACGTCCGACCGGCGCGCTGATCGCGCGCGGTCCCGCGTCCATCGCGATCGGCGCCGACTCCAGGAAGCGCTGCCCCGCCGGCGACTGCACGTAGGCGAGCAGCTCCTCGTTCGCCGTCAGGCGATCGAGCAGCTTGTTGTGCGCGTCGGTCTGGATCTTCGTGAGGCGAAGCCATCGGCGGTAGTCGATCACCGTCTTGATGAGCCAGACGAAAAGGCTCGTCACGATCGCAACGCCCGTGAGGATCGCGATGCCCGCAAGCGTCTGTTCCCAGAAGTTCAGGAGGTCCCGCTTCGGATCACTGAAGCCGCCACGCAGGTCGCCGAGGAAGTACGCGGGGTTGTGCGCGACCTCCGGATGCTGGGCCAGGAACGCGGCCAGCGTGGGATACGTCGCCAGATAGCTCTGGTTCGTCAGCAGCGACGGATCCAGTCTGAGGACGTGCGCGAGCGACGGCGGGTACTGCGCGAGCGTCCGGTGCAGCGCGTCCCGGGTCTCCCCGGCCTCCCTGGCCTCCAGCCGCACGGACTGCGGCGCGGGCTCAGGGGCCTGCCGCGCCTGGGCGGGCGGGGCGACGGCGAGGGTGGCGACGAGCAGAATTGTCATAACGGCTAATACGAAGGGCGGGGACGAAGGGTTAACACCGACACGGAAACCACGCACGGGAGCACCCTGCAGGCAGACAAAAGTCGAGTCAGCGCGAGACCTCACCCGTGGCGATCTCCCATTCTCCGGCCGGCAGGGACGGCCCCGGAATAGCATAAGATGCTGAGCGGCCGCTAGGCCGCTGGATGCCCACCAGCCCCTCCGAACGCTCTCTGGTCGGTCCAATACTGTTCGGCCTGATGACGCTCGCCGTCTACAGCGGGCTCAGGGCGATGCACATCGTCCCGCGCGTGGACCCGTGGGATAGCGCCCTGCTCGTCAGCCTTCCCATCGCCGCCACCGGGGTGATGGTGCTCGTGCGCGCCTTGACAAGTCCAGGTCAGCCGCGGACCGACCCACAACCGGTGGCCCCGACGATCGCGCCGCCGCCGCCACCGCGCGCGCCGTCGGCCATTGATCACCGTGGATCATCGACGCTCCCGCGGCAGGCAGACGATACGCCGAAACTGGATGCGGTGCTGCGCTTCGCGCGCGATCTGAACGCCTCCCCCGAGATCGATCGGCTGCACGCGACGATCAGCCGGGACCTCGCGCCGCTCCTCGGGTATCAGGATGTCTGGATCGTGACCCGCTTCGGGTCCCGGCAGCGGGTCATTCTGCCGGAAGGCGTGCGCTCGGGCGCGGAGACGCTGAAGCCCGCGCAGCAGTGGATGACGTTCCCGCTCGCCGCCGACGGGACGACGTTCGGCGTGCTCGGCATCGGCATAGGCCAGGAACGGATAACCGAGAGACGGCGCGGCGTGGTGAGTGACGTCGCGGTGCTCCTGGCGCAGGCGCTGAAGACGTCCGAGACGTTCGAGCGGATGCGCGAGACGAGCACGATCGATCCGCTCACCGGCTGCTCGACCCGCGCCCACGGGCTCCAACGCCTCGAGATCGAGCTCCGCCGCGCGCAGCGGTCGGGAAAATCGGCCGGGGTCCTCCTGCTCGACCTCGATCACTTCAAGTCGGTCAACGACCGGTACGGTCATCCCTGTGGCGATGCCGTGCTCGCGCAGGTCGGGCGCACGATGATGCACACGCTCCGCGCGAGCGACATCCGCTGCCGATGGGGAGGCGAGGAGTTCTTGATCGTGCTGCCGGAGACCGGCCTCGAAGCGGCCAAGCGCGTGGCCGACTCGGTGTGCCATCGCATCGCGGACGCGCGGGTCCCGTACGGCAGCGAGGACGTGCGCGTGACCGTAAGCATCGGGGTCACCGTCACGCGTCCGGCGGAGATCGAGACGCAGAATCTCCTGCTCCGAGTGGACGCGGCGCTTTATCGCGCGAAGAACGAGGGGCGCAACTGCGTCCGGGCGGTCATCGGTGATTTGCGCGGCGTGCCGGTGGCGCGGCCGCCGGACGGGCCGATCCTGTCGTTCCCCGATCGACGCGATCCGTCGCGGACCGATCGACGGCGGATCGCCGGGTTCGGCCGCCGGCGAACGGACCGGACGCAATCGAACGGATGATCGCGCGCGTCAGAGATCAGACGCTGCGGCCGTGCGGACCGCCCCATCCTTCACGGGACAGCGTCCGTTGGAGATCCACCCAGCGCTGGTTGAGCTCTCTGGGGCCGGTGAAGTGCTCTACCCGGATCGCGGCATCCGGCCGATCGATCACGAGCTCGTAGCCCTCTCCGCAGGAGTCCGGCCGTACCTCGCAACGGATGCTCACCGCGCCGCGACGAAAGAAGTAGTACATAGCACCCGTTTTTTTCGGATGCTGCGGCCCGTCAGGATAGGACGCGCTGCACGGATCTGCGTGTGGGTGCAGATCACATTCGTGCAATCCCGTCCACGCAAATCGCCCGTTTCCCGGCCTGGTTCGCGACGAGACAGTTTCCCCTAACCGCGCGTCAATGTGAGGGTTGGCCCCGCCCGCCGGATCCGGCACTACTCCTGAATCATTCCGGAGTCTGGATTCTGGATTGTGAATCCTTAATGGTGGTGTCTGAACACCCGGAGTCTGTTTATGAACGCCAAAAAAACCCGGACGGCGAAGGCGGGAAAGACGGCGAAGAAGAGCAAGACCCAGCAGGTGTCCAGAGGAGCCTACGTGAAGATTCGACTGCTCGCAGCGGCGGCGCTCGTGCTCTGCGCGGTGATGGCGATCGTGGTGGACGCGGCGGATCCTCAGTCCACGCCGACCATGGCATCCGCATCGAAGCCGTCGGCGGAGACCTCCTATGTCTCGACGTCGATCGCGGCCGTTGCGAAGGCGACCACGCCGGACTCGACCTACGTCGGGTGCCTGCGCGCCGAGGATGACGGGAAGAAGTTCGTGCTGACGGAGGTCGGCGGCCCGGACGCGCCCAGGTCGCGGAACTGGAAGACGATGTTCGTGACGAAGAAGTCGGGCAAGCTCGAGGTGACGCCCGTGGGGACCCTGAAACTGCGGTCGCACGTCGACCAGACCGTGCAGGTCACCGGCAAGCGGAGCGAGAAGGCGTTCTCGGCCCGCTCGGTCAAGGTCGTCGGGTCGACCTGTACCTAGATAGTTCCTCGTGCCTCGGGGCTCGAGCCTCGGGCGGTGCCTCGGGGCGCGGGCCTCGGGCGGTGCCCCTGGGCGCGGGCCGCGGGCGGTGCCCCGGGGCGCGGACCGCGCCCCATTCTCGTCGACGCGAGGGGGCCGGTCTTCAGACCGGCTCTTTTTCTTTTGTACGGATCCCAGTCGGTTCATGTGCGACGGCCGATCATCGATGGCGCGATCCGGCGTATTATCCCCGCCATGATTCTTCTCTTCGTCCTTTTTCTTCTGCAGGCGCAGCCGGTGGCAGCGGACGTACCAAGCTGTTCGGAGCTCGGCCGCGCCGTCACGGACGTGATGCGCCAGGACGCGCGGCTGCGCGACTGGGCGCAGCTCGGCCGCTATCGCGACGCGAATCGTCTGCTCCCGCCCCCCGCCGCCGGCGAGGCGCGCATCGTCTTCATGGGCGATTCGATCACCGACCTGTGGCAGCAGCCGCACTTCGGCGGCTTCTTTCAGGGCAAGCCGTACGTGGATCGCGGCATCAGCGCGCAGACCACGCCGCAGATGCTCGTGCGGTTTCGTCCCGACGTGATCGACCTGAAGCCGAAGGCGGTCCTGATTCTGGCCGGCACCAACGACATCGCCGGGAACACCGGGCCGATGACGAACGAAGAGATCCAGGCGAACCTCGTGTCGATGAGCGAGCTGGCGCGCGCGAACGGCATCCTCGTCATCCTCGCGAGCGTCCTGCCGGTCAGCGCCTATCACGTCCAGGAGCCGGCGCCACCGCAGACGACGCGGCGGCCGATGGCGCGGATCCGCGCGCTCAACGACTGGATCAAGGCCTACGCCGCCTCGAACGGGCACCTGTATCTGGACTATTTCTCCGCGATGACGGACGCGTCCGGTCTGTTGAGAGAAGACCTGAGCGCCGACGATCTCCATCCGAACGCGAAGGGCTACGCGATCATGGGCCCGCTCGCTGAAATGGCGATTCAGAAGGCACTGAAATAAGACATAAGACACATAAGACAATGGTTCAACGTTCAAGGTTCAGGGGTTCAAGGTGGGTTCACAGTTCAAAGTTCAAGGTGCGGTTCAGGGTTCAGCAGGTCTTGAACCGAACCCCGAACCTTGAACCGAACCCAGAACCTTGAACCCAGAACCCACCCTGAACCCTGAACCTTGAACCTTGAACGGATGACTGGAGGATAGATCATGGTATTTCGCATCAAGCTGGCGACCGTAGCCGCAATGATCGTGGCGGCGACGGGCATCCAGGCCGGGGACGGCCCGAAGCTGCTCGACAAGGAGACCTTCATGGAGATGGAGTCGATCGCCGGCCCCTCCATTTCTCCCGACGGCAAGCGCATCGTGTTCTCCCGGAGCTGGGTCGACAAGGTCAAGGACCAGCAGCGCAGCAATCTCTGGATGGTGGATGCGGACGGCGCGCGCGTGCGTGAGCTGACGCGCGGGAGCTGGCGCGACAGCTCGCCGTCCTGGTCGCCGGACGGCACACGCGTTGCCTTCATCTCGGACCGCGACGGCACGTCGCAGCTCCACGTCATGTATCTGGACACTGGCGAGGTCGCTCAGCTCACGCACCTCACTCGCTCGCCGCAGGGCGTCACGTGGTCGCCCGACGGGAAGCAGATTGGCTTCACGCAGATGCTGCCGGACGAGGATCCGATCCTGAAGGTCGAGCTGCCGAAGCGGCCGCGCGGCGCCGAGTGGGCGAAGCCGGCGGTCATCGTCGATCGGCTGACGTGGGCGCGGGATGGCACGGGGCCAGTCGAGAAGGGCTACACGCACGTCTTCGTCGTCGATGCGGTCCTCGGCGGGACGCCCCGGCAAATCAGCGAGGGCACGTACAACCACGGCGATCCCCAGTGGTCGTCTGACGGCAAGACGATCTATGTATCCGGCATCAGGAAGGCGGAGGCGGAGTATCAGCGCGGCGACAGTGAGATCTATGCGATCGACCTGGCGACGGGGCAGGTCCGCACGCTAACCGAGCGCAAGGGACCGGACGCCAATCCGACCGTGTCGCCCGACGGTCAGCTCATCGCCTACACCGGGTACGACGACCGCGACTACACCAGCCATCTCTCGAGCCTGTATCTGATGGACCGGAATGGCGGCTCGAAGCGGCTGTTCGCGGGTGCGCTGAACAACTCGCCGGCCGGGATCAGCTGGGCGAAGGACGGCTCGGGCGTGTTCTTCACCATCGACGAGAAGGGATCGACGACGATCTACTTCGCCCCCCTCAAGGGCGAGTTGCGGAAGCTGACCGACGGCGTGCACACGCTGAGCGGCCTGTCGATCGCGGACAACGGTCAGGCAACGCTCGTGCGCTCGACGCCGAAGCAGCCGGGCGATCTCGTCACCTTCAAGATCGCGCCAGCAACAAACGTCACCTCCTTCAAGACGCTCGTGGACGTCAACGAGGACGTGCTCGCCGGCGTCAAGCTCGGGGACTTCGAGGAGCTGTGGTTCACGTCGAAGGACGGCCTCAAAGTCCAGGGCTGGCTGATCAAGCCGGCCAACTTCGAGCCGGGCAGGAAGTATCCGATGGTCCTCTGGATTCACGGCGGGCCGTGGGCGTTGTATGACGTCGGCTTCAACTGGGCGTTCCAGAACTTCGCTGCCAACGGCTACGCGGTGCTCTACACCAACCCGCGCGGCTCGACCGGCTACGGCCAGAACTTCGTGAACGGTATTCAGCACTCGTATCCCGGCAAGGACTTCGACGACCTGATGGCGGGCGTGGATGCCGCGATCGCGAAGGGGTTCGTCGACGAGCAGAACCTGTTCGTCTGCGGCGGGAGCGGCGGCGGCGTCCTGACCGCGTGGATCGTCGGCCACACCACGCGCTTCGCCGGCGCCGTCTCGATGCGGCCGGTCATCAACTGGCACTCCTTCGTCGGGACGACGGACGGCCCCAACTGGTACCGGCAGTTCAAGAAGTACCCGTGGGAAGATCCCATGGAGTACGCCGTGCGCTCGCCGCTCAGCTACGTGGCGAACGTCACGACGCCGACGATGGTGATGACGGGCGAGGCGGATCTGCGGACGCCGATGGCCCAGAGCGAGGAGTTCTACCGCGCGTTGAAGCTGTTGAAGAAGGAGACGCTGCTCGTGCGGATGCCGGACGAGTTCCACGGCTGGCGGCGCCCGTCGCACCGGCTGTTGCAGCAGCTGTATCTGATGGCGTGGTTTGACAAGCACAAGCGGCCTTCGAAGCCGACGACGACTACTGAGCTTCGCTAACATTGCCGGATTGGGAATTGGCAATTGCCGATTCTCAATTCGGCAATTGGAGAAAGGCTACTCTCCGGCCACCCTTTTAAGCAGCTCTGACTCGGTCAGCAGCTTCCCTGCGCCGAGCACGACCGTCGCGAGCGGATTGTCGGCGACGACCACGGGCAGCTCGGTCTCTTCGCGCAGGCGTTTGTCGAAGTTGCGGAGGAGCGCACCCCCCCCGGTCAGCACCACGCCGCGATCGACGATGTCGCCGCACAGCTCCGGCGGGATGCTCTCGAGCGCTTCTCGCACCGCCTTTACGATCGCCTTCACGGGCTCGGACAGCGCCTCGCGGATCTCCCCGTCGGTGACGAGCACGGTGCGCGGGACGCCGTCCGCCAGGTGCCGCCCCTTGACGTCCATGAAGAGCGTGTTCTCGAGCGGCGCGGCCGACCCGATGTCGATCTTGATCTGCTCGGCGGTGGGCTCTCCGATGAGGAGGTTGTGCTTTCGCTTCATGTACTGAAGGATCGCCGCGTCGAGATCGTCGCCCGCCACGCGCAGCGATCGGCCGTAGACCACGCCCGCCATCGAGATCACCGCGATATTCGTCGTCCCGCCGCCGACGTCGATGATCATGTTCCCGGTGGCGTTCACGACCGGCAGGCCGGCGCCGATCGCGGCCGCCATCGGCTCGTCCACCAGATACACCTCGCTGGCCTTCATCTTGGCCGCGCTTTCCTTCACCGCGCGCCGCTCGACCGGCGTGATCTCTGGCGGCACGCCGATCACCAGCCGCGGCCTGACGAGCACGCGCCCCTTGTTCACCTTGCGGACGAAGTGCGCCAGCATCTTCTCGACCGCTTCAAAATCGGCGATGACCCCGCCCTTCATCGGACGGATCGCCGTGATGTTCCCGGGCGTGCGCCCGAGCATCTCGCGCGCGTCGGTCCCGATCGCCTCAATCGTGCCGCGCACGTTGTTGTAGGCGACGAGCGACGGCTCGCTGAGCGCGACGGCGCCCCGCGCGAAGATGCAGGTGTTGGCCGTGCCCACGTCGACGGCGATGTCCGAGTTCGAGAACAGACCCATAGATAGCTCGCGCGGGTGAGAGTGGCGGACGCATATTCGATTCCGCCCGAGCGCGCGGTGGGCCCGCGGGAAAACGCCCGATATTCAGGCAGGTCAGGAGCTTCCGCGCCTGTGTGCGGCCGGGCGCACTATCACAGATTGCGGCGGCGGGTTACTTTCCTGCAGACGAGATAACGGCCGGACTACCGCTGCGGCCAGGACGACTGCTGCGGCCCGCGGTCCGGCCGAAGGCTAGAGTTGCGCCTCCAACGTTCCCTGAATCGCCTCTCGCAGGTCGACCGGTCGCCCATCGGCCACAGTGAACCGAACGATCCCTCCCGTGCCCGCGCGCACCAGGATGTTCCACCCATCCGGAGAACCGATCACGGAAAGAACCGTGAACGGTAATCCGTAGTGGACGATGACCGCGCCCACGAGCGACTTCATTTCGGTCGCAGTCATCGAACTGACCTACACCAGCTTGACATTCTCACCCCTTGGGCCCTTCGGACCGTGCCCTCGTTCAAACGTGACTGCCTGTCCTTCCCGAAGGTCGTCGAAGGCCGTGTGCGTGCAAGCTGACTGGTGGAAGAAGTACTCGGTACCGTCGCCCGCCGCAATGAACCCGAATCCCTTGTCAGCCACGAGCCGTTTGATCGTGCCATTCATCGGCGCCATATCGCCTCCTTATCGTCACCAGATCCTGATCCGGTCCGCGACCGCCACACCGTGCGCATTTGACCGCCCTTCGCGGCCAAAAGCGAGCGCGTCGATCGACGTCACTGGCGACCGGGCGCCGGATGGTGGATTTCGAGTGTGAGTCGCGCCAGGCGCGCTCGACACAGGACCAAAGTTGGGCCGGTCGGCGCGCCCCCATCGATCCATCGATCACAGGGAGGGGGCACTACTCGGACGCTGGCAGGCTCAGTTCTGGACGACAGTATCCACTATACACGATCGGCTGCACGACCGTGTGACCGATGAAAGGCCGATTGCGCGGTCTGCGCCTGGACGATCGCTGCGGCCAGCGTTGCCCGCCCGTCATGGCTCGGGTGTGGTGCTGCTGCTAAACGGAGCGAACAGCCCCGGGTAAAACCGGCCGTCGGTATCGGTCGCGGCGCACCGGCCGTCGGCAAGCGAGTCGCCGGTGTCGCGGCAGCACGGCTCGGCAGTCGTGCACGTCAACCCCTCGAACAGGATGCGCGAGGCGACATTCTGTCCGGCGCGCGAGGGATGATAGCAGTCGCAGCAACTGAGCTGATTGCTGCTGAACTTGTACCGCCACGGCGCGTCGCTGAACGCGACCGTGACGCCGGCGGCCTTGACGGCGCCGCCGACGATTTGACCTCCGACGACCACCATCGCGGACCGGCCGCCGGGCGGGACGAGCGCGTACTCTCCGGTCACGCGCGCAAGGATGTCGTGGTAGGTCTTCGCCGACTGATACGCGTCTCTGATCCGGCGCTCCGTGCAGTTCACCGTCAGCGATCCGCAGATTCCCTCCGGCTGGCCGAAGGTCCAGCCAAGGTACGCGACCGCGGTCCACAGATTCTGGCAGCTCGAAAACGTCTGGCAGTTCGTCTTCGCTCCGTGGTTGCAGAGCTGCGAGACGCGGACCATCGACGCCACGCCGAGATGCGTCTCGGGGATCGTCATCAGGATGTCGAGCCCCTTGCGCAGCTCCCGTTCGAACGCGGCGGCGGTCGTCCGACAGTAATTGTGGGCGTCCTGATCGCTTCCCGCCGGGCACGAGAAGTTGTACTTGAAGATGCTGCCGCCGCAGAGGTCGTTGTGCCCCATCAGGATCGGCACGTACCGCGGCGCCGATTTGCTGGTCAGATGTGCGCTGACAGCGGTCGCCTGGCTGACGAAATCCTTGAGCATCTGCGCGCCGCTTTTCGCGCTGTTCGGGCTCACGCTGATCACGGTCGAGCCTTTCAGACATTCGATGCGCTCGGCGTGGCTGAAGACGCCTTCGGGCCCAGGGTTGCAGAAGTCGGCGCCGTGCGTAAGGCTCGTCGCCCAGTTGAACTCCTCCTGCTCGGCGTTCGGGCACGGGAACCGGCTCTGCGCGTTAACGCCCTTCGAGATGCTGTCGCCGCAGACGTCCATCGACTGGATGGCGGCCGCACCGGCCGCCTGCTGCGCGACGGCCCGATCGTCGAGCGTCGTCGCGAGGGAAAGAACGATGGCCAGGATGATGAGGATTCGCGCCAGTGGCGTCCCCCTTTCGGAACGACACAGCCTATTCAGGCGGTGCGACGTCGTCAAGAACCGGGCCCCGCGCCGATCGCCGCTCATTACAGGACTCGTCGGCTTCCGTCGAATCTGAAATCGCAGGCGTCCGACGGCGTTGCTCCGGCGTCGAAACTCCCCTGATCTGCACTGTTTGGTGGCACGAACCTTGAGCCGCGGATTGCACGGATGCCGTCGCGGGAGCGCTTATGAACACCCCTCCAAACCTGACCAACGTCGCGGAGCGCATACTCACGGGCGCAGAGCGGCTGATCGCCGGCGCAGAGCGCATCGCAGCCGCCCGCGCCCGGCAGCCGGAGCAGCAGGAGCAGCAGCAGGAGCAGCCGCAGCTGCAGCACCGGAATGAGTTCCGGGACGCGCTGCAGGCGCGAACGCCCCG
Source organism: Vicinamibacterales bacterium (assembly GCA_050745085.1). Lineage (GTDB taxonomy): Bacteria > Acidobacteriota > Vicinamibacteria > Vicinamibacterales > 2-12-FULL-66-21 > DATAEE01. The sequence goes on along the minus strand of JBOGJB010000260.1, from coordinate 8,633 downwards.
GGCGATCGTGACGCCCGCGCTCATCGCGTTGAACGTGACGCTCTACAGTGTCATGCTCTTCCGGGCTGACGGTCCTCTTGGCGATCCGAAGACGCTCCTCGAGTGGGGCGCCAGCTTCGGGCCGCGCACGACCAACGGCGAATGGTGGCGTCTCGTCACGGCGATGTTCGTTCACACGGGCTTCATCCATCTGCTCGTGAACATGGCCGGGCTCGCGCAGGCCGGCCTCATCCTCGAGCGCCTCGTCGGGCGGCCCGCGTTCGCGACGACGTACTTCGCGGCGGGGATTCTCGCAGCCGTCGTGAACATCTCGGACCAGCCGCTCGCCGTGAGCAGCGGCGCGTCAGCCGCGGTCTTCGGCGTCTACGGTCTCCTCGTCGCCTCGTTCCTGGCGGGCCTGATCCGGCGTTCAGCCGCCAGCATTCCTCTGACTGAGCTCAAGAGGCTCGGGCCCGCCGCGGGCATCTTCCTCCTGTACAGCGTGGTAGCCGGTGGGCAGTCACACCTCACGGGGCTGAGCGTCGGCTTCGCGTGCGGGTGCGTCCTGGCGATCGGTGCCGGCGTCTGCACGGCTGGGCCGCGTCGAGTCGCCCTCGTTGGGGCCGCCGTGGCCGTCGCCGCCATCGTCACCGCGCTCCCGTTGCGCGGGATCGCGGACGTCAGGCCCGAGATCGCGCGGATTGCGGCGCTCGAAGATCGCGTGATGACCAAGTACGAAGCCGCCATCGTTCGCTTCAACAAGGGCAGAATTCAGCCGGAGGCGCTGGCGAAGCTCATCGAGAAAGAGATCCTGCCGGACCTCGCGAAAGCGCGCGCCAGAGTCGAGGCCCTCAGGGGCGTGCCGCCCCAGCAGCAATCGGTCGTCGCGGGCGCCCTGGAGTACTTCCGGTTGCGGCAGGACAGTTTCCGCATGCGGACCGATGCGATACGCAAGGCCAGTCTGGTGAAGCTGAGGCAGGCAGAGGGCACCGAGGCGGCAGCGCGTCAGGCGCTCGACAAGATCAGACCGCTTGGGGAAGCCAGACTGTAGCGCCTTCACCCATTGCCGGATTGACGATGGTGCAGCTCACCTGGGCGGCGGCAGCTTCGCGGACGGAATCCCGAGATACAAGGTGAGATCGCGCAGCTTGGCCTGGATGAGCCGCGCGTTACGCGGTCCCATCCGCAGCAGCTGTTTCTGCGCGGGTGAGAGCGACTCGAGGCGCTCGTCCGCGAACGCGTACGAGAGCGTCTTCTCCCGGAGCTGGACGCCGCCATCGACGCCGGGCGTCTCGAGCAGATGGATGATGGCGCGCTCGAGGACGGCGTCGACCTTCTCCTCCGGGATGCCCTGCTCGGCGTACGCCTCGACAAGACGAGGCCGGAGCGTCGCGTAGAGGCGGGCCGTGCCGCGCGCATCGAGCCCGTCGACCGCGTCGGCGTAGCGATCGTAGCGCGCGTAACTCCGCGGATCGACGTAGGACCCCGTGGCTGCGCTTCTCGCGTGGAACCGGTCCTCGGGCACCAGCGCGCGCAGGTGCCGCGTCGGCGTCTTTCCCTCGGACACGTTCATCGTGACGACGACGAAGTTCCGGAGCAGGCGGTCCGTGGCCAGCCAGGCCGCTACGGTCGGATGCGCGGAGAGCTGAGTCACCAGCTTCCGCACGATCGGATCCGTCGCGTCGAGCGGCGGCAGGGGGATGTTCTCTCCCGCCTCCGCCTTCGTCCCGGGCTCGAGCGTGCCGGCCGGCTGCTCGGTCCTGACCGGACCCTGGGGCGGCTCGGAGGTCCTCCCGAACAGGACGTAGACCGCCGCGGCTGCAGCCGTGGCCAGCGTCGCTATGGCGATCGTGACGAGCGCCGAGCCACGCCGCGGGCCGCCGGCGGCCGGTTCCTCGCCGGGCTTGTCGAGCCGCACGTTATCCAGAAAGCCCACGGTTAACTCTAGCATTGCCGAATGCTGCAACCTCAGTGAGCCCTTCAGAACGAGTACTTGAGCGCCATCTGCACCTGGCGCGCGGTGCTCGCGACGACGTTGCGAATCCGGCCGAAGGTCGCGTTCGTCAGCGTCGCCGTCGGCAGGCCGAACGTCGGCGTGTTCGTCAGGTTCGTCGCCTCGATCCGGAACTCGAGCCGCTGATCGTCGAACGTTTGAATCCGCTTGCTGACGGCGAGGTCGATGTTGAACGGCCCGTCGCTCCGGAAGGCATTCCGGCCGGTCGTGCCGAACTCGCCCGCCGCCGGATTGCTGAAGCGGGCAATCTCCTCCGGCGTGAACTCCCAGATGACCTGATCGGCTCCTTCCGGGTGGACGCTGCCCATGTCCGCCGAGCAGCCGCTGCAGTTGGCCGGGGTCTGCACGATGTTCGAGAACGTGTTGGAGCCCGAGTAAACGGTGAAGGGACGCCCGCTCGCGACCAGCATGCTGCCCGCGACCTGCCAGCCGCCGATGATGGCGTCCATGACCGGACTGGCGCCGCTGCCCCACCGCCGGCCGCGGCCGAACGGAAGCTCGGCGACCCACAGCACCTGAAACGCGTGCGTTCGATCGAAGTCCGACAGCGCGTAGTTGAGGTCGCGGTTGAAGATGTCGAACGGCGTGCTGCTCGCCGACTGCGCGTTGCCAGTGCTGACGACGGTGAACGCCGGGTCGAACGACCGCGTGTCCTTCGAGCGCGACAGCGTGTAGGCGAGCTGATAGCTGAACCCGGTGGCGAACCGGCGATCGAGCTTCACCTCCAGGGCGTGGTAGCGCGAGTAGTCCTGCGAGTCCATGACGAGGACGCCGCCCAGGAACTGCGGGTACGGGAAGAAGAAGTCGAACGGCAGCCCGGCGAGGTCGACGAGCGTCCGATTGTTCTGAATCCTCGTCCCGATGCCTGAGGCGACCGCAGCCACCGAGTTCAGCGCAATCTCAGAGGCGTACACGCGCCGCATCATCTGCGAACCGGTCTCGCCGGCCAGCCGGCGGGTGTCGTTCGCGAGAATCCGGTTGATGAGCGCGCTGTCGCCGCCGGCCTTTACTACGTTGAAGGCGTCGAGGAAGCCGTTCGTCCGGTAGTTCACCTGGTTGACGTTGTAGGCGCCAAACAGATGCTCGGCGCGCCGGCCGATGTAGGTGACGTCGACCACCGTGTTCGCCCACAGCTCGCGCTGATAGCCGATCGCCCAGCCGTGCGTGTACGGCGACTCGAACTCGGGATCGACGACGCGGATGCTGGACGAGGAGACGCTCGGCGGCTGGAGGAACTGCTCCGGCGTGACCGCCGGCTGGAGCGATGGGACGCCGTCGCGCAGACGGCCGCCGCCCTGGCCGAACGCTGTGTTCGTCACCGGCGTCGTGATGCCCGGGATGCTCTGAAAGATGTTCGACGACAGCAGAAACGTGTTGATGCGATCGAACGCCAGGCGGTAGTTCGCGCGGAAGACCTGCTTGCCGTCGCCTCCCGGATCCCACGCCACGCCCAGCGCCGGACCGACGTTGTTCACGTCGTTGTCGTACAGCGACCCCTGGACCCAGCGGAGCGTGTTGCTCGACGGCGTCCCGACCGCCGCGCGCTGCTCGGGCCGCAGGATCAGATCGTCGGGGTTGGTCGGCGCGCCTTTGATCTCGTAGCGCAGCCCGAGGTCGACCGTCAGGTTCACCCGAGGCTTCCAGGTGTCCTGCGCGTAGAAATCCAGCTCGGGGTACCACGCGGCAAAGTTGAACCGCGTGCCGCCGGGCGCGTACGCGTTGCCGCTCTGGACGAAGCCTTGCGTGATGGCGCCGACGCGGCCGAGCAGGAAGTTGATGTGCTCCTGCAGAACGAGCCGGTCGACCGCGACGTTCATGTTGCCCGGCAGGTTGAACGCGACAGGATCCACGGTCGTGGCGGTGTTGCTGAAGTTGACGACGGGAGCCACGTTCGCGCCGGCGACCGATCCGCGACTGTCAGTGTGGCGCTGATACCTGATGTTCGTCCCGACCTTGAAGCTGTGTCGTCCCGTGAACCAGCTCAGATTGTCGACGAACTGGTACGTGTCGATCGTCCGGAGGTTACCGATCTGGTAGTCCTCGGGCAGCGCGATCTCGGTCGCGTTCGTCATATAGGTCACGCTGTAGCTGGGCCGGCTCGCGTCGCTGATCGGGTTGGTAAAGTCGAACGTGAAGTGGTTCTGCCCGACCACCATTTCGTTGACGACGTTCGAGCGCGGATTCCAGCGCCAGTTGCCCGCCCAGTTGTACGGCGACCGCTCGGTGTTCACGAGGCAGGGGCCGTTGGGAAAGACCGGCTCGCCGCCGTTGACCGTGTCGCAGACGGTATCCTGCTGCCCCTTGGCGATGCGCGCGAACACCTGGTGCTGCGCGTTAATCACGTGGTCGATCTTCGTGACGAAGTCATACTGCCGCTCCTCTTCCGGCGCGGTCCAGCTGAACCCGGCGACGTTCAGCCCGTCGCCGACCGCGAAGTTGTTCGGAAGCGGCGTGTTCTGGATGATGCCCTGGATGGTGGGATCGAGGCCGGCGCGGCGCGGATCGTTCGTGGAGATGTTGTAGGTGCCGACGTTCACGCCGGGCAGCACGTTACCGCCGCTGTCCACTGCCGCGCCGGTGACGCCCGCCGGCTGGTTCCGGCCGTTGACGACGTAGCGCCAGATCCCCTGGCGCGCGAGGTCGGTGTACACGAGACGCGTGCGCGACTGCGTCTGGTCGGCGCGCAGCCACTGTGTGTTCACGAAAAAGAACGTCCGGTCGCGCTGAATCGGCCCGCCGAGGCTGAAGCCAGGGATGTGCTGCGTGAACTGCCGCTTCGGCAGGTTGTCGACGTTATTCTCCCACTCGTTCGCGTTCCACTCGGGACGGCGATGGAAGTAGAAGGCCGTGCCCGAGAGGCGGTTCGTGCCGGACCGGGTGATCATCGCCACCTGACCGCCGCTGTTCCGGCCGAACTCCGCCGTGGCGTTCGACGTGATGACGCGGAACTCGGACAGCGAGTCCGGGTTGGTGCGGAGCGGCGCGAAGTTCGAGCCGCCGGCGCTCGACTCGTTGACGTCGATGCCGTCGAGCGTGAAGTTCCAGGCGCGGTCGCGCGCGCCGTGCACGTGGACGCCGCCGCCGGTATTCGCGCCGGACACGACGCCCGGCTGGACCAGCACGATCCCGAGCGGGTTGCGTCCGCGCGCGCCGACGATCGGGAGGGCTTCGATGACCTCCTGGGTCAGCGTGTTCCCGATGTTGCCCGAGGTGCTCGTCTGGACGAGCTCGCTCGTCGCGCGCACCTCCACCGTTTCCGCCACGCCCCCCTGCTTCAGCCTGACGTTGATCGTCGTCGGCGTGCCGACGACGACGGGGTTGTTCGTCGAGACGAACTTCTTGAAGCCACTCAGCTCCGCGGCGATCGTGTAGCGGCCGGTCTGCACGGCCTCGAAGACGTAGGTACCGGCCGACGTCGTGACGGTCGCGAACGCGACGTTGGTCGCCTCGTTCGTCAGCGTGACGGTCGCCCCGGGGAGCACGCCACTGGTCGCATCGGTGACGGTGCCGACGACGCGGGAGGTGGTGCCCTGGGCGCGTGCCGCGGGCGCGCCCGCGGTTGTGATTGTGAACAAAGCGAGCAAAGCCGTGAGCCAACGGACGACACGCATGGACCCCTCCTCCTCCTACCCCGATCGATCAGAAATGAACTGCGGCCTCGCCTTGGCGGTCGAACGCGTCGGTGATGTAGCGCCGATTCCGGTCGTAGCTCCAGTGCACGTCACGGAAGTAGGCGCCGAGCGCCTCCGCTTCGCTCGCTGTGACGAGCCGGATGATGATGCGGTGCTCCGCCACCGACTTGCGAAGCCACGCCGCGAGGGTGTGCGGTCGGACGGGAAACGTATAGAGCGGCGCGCGGACCAGAGTGCAGGTGTCACGCAACACCTGGTTGTCCAGCTTGAGCAGGAACACGTCGTGGAACCGGCGGTTCCACTCGCCGAACGCCGCCAGATCGGCCTTGGCCGCCGCGGCCCTCATCATCCGATTAAAGCGCCGCAAATCGCGGACGTCCGCCTCAGTCAGGCGCGACGCCACGGCGGCGGCGGCCGCCCCCTCGAGGATGCCGAGCGTCTCGTAGATCTGCCGGACGTCCTGCACCGTGAGAAGGCGGACGTTGTAGCTGCGGCGGCTGGTGCAGACGACGACGCCGTCGGTCTCGAGCTTCAGCAGGGCCTCGCGAATGGGGGTCCGGCTGATCCCCAGCCGCTCCGCGATCGCCTTCTCGAGGATGCGGTGGCCGGGCCGGAAGGCCCCCGCGGCGATGTCCCGGCGCAGGAGGGCGTAGACCTTGTCGGCGATCGACTCGGCTCGGACCTGGGGGGCGGCAGGCGGCATGGCGCGCACTGATATATCACCGTATCAGATAAGGTTCAATGGGAAAGCGCACACATCTGGCGTGACTGATCGGGCGATCGGGCGATCTCATCTTCCGAATCGGGGGATCGCGATATCGAGCACTCGGCCGGCGATTCCCGATAGCTCGATAGGGCGATCGACAGATACCTCGATAGCTCGCTAGACAGTCCCTTGACCCGATACCAGATGCCCCGATCGCCCGATGACATGGCCCGATCATCCATCGCACATGGCGAGATCATCTGCGTTATGCTCTCGTCATGCCCTTGCGCCTCGTGCACCTCAGCATAAAAGGCGACCTGACAGCCGAAGAAGACCTGACGATCGACAGCCGGTTCGAAGGACGCATCGACATTCGCAACCACCGTCTCGTCGTCGGACCGGACGCCCACGTTCACGCCGACGACGGCTACGTTGGAGACCTCGTGGTCTACGGACGGCTGACCGGCAGGCTCGTCGTCGCGCGCACGGCCGACATCCGCGACACGGCGCGGGTCGAAGGACGTCTGGTCGCGTCCGTCGTCGGCATGAGCGACGGCGCGCACTTCACGGGATCGATCGACACGCACCACGCCGACATCGCGGCACGAGTTGCAGACCACCGAATCAGGAAGGCCGCGGTCCAGGACGCCGCAGTCAGCGCTGCCGGTACAGGTCGATAACCCACTTCGGCGGGTCGGGCTCGGGCGCTCAGCTTCGGCGGCAGACCCCTGGCGACGCGCCAGCGGTGGAGCCATGACGGCCCGGCGTTGCCGACGTAGTCGTCCGGCGTGCGGTACGCGGCGTCCTTCAGCGCCTCCGCCAGGCTGACGAACGCGTAGCCTCGCGCGACAGCCCTTCGAAGAACTCGCATGGCGGCATTATGCCGTCGAGCGCGCGTCAGGTCTGACACAATAGGGTCGTGGGACGAGGCCAGGATCTGCTCCGCTGGCTGGGCGTCGAGCAGGCGCCCAGCGAGCCGGAGGTCCTCGACGCCATCAGCGCTGTGCTCGATCGGCTCGAGGAGACGCGGGCGCGGCACGTCGCGGCGTTCGCATACCTCCTCGGCCGCGTCGCCGGCGCGGATCATCACGTCAGCGACGAAGAGAAACGGCTGATGACACAGCTCGTGTCCGAGGAGTCCGGGCTCCGCGCCGACGAGGCGTCGGCAGTCGTCACGCTGGCGCTCGACGAGTTCCGCCGCTTCGGCGGCACGCACAACCTCATCGTCGCGCGCGAGTTTGCGTCGCTCGCCACCTTCGTCGAACGCCTGGCGCTCCTCCGCTGTCTTTTCGCCATCTCCGCCGCTGACTCAGCCGTCCAGGTCCGCGAGGACAACGAGATCCGCCAGATCAGCCGGGAGCTGAAGATCGAGCACGCGGACTTCGTACGGGCGCGCACCGAGGTCCGTGATCACCTGGCGGTGTTAAGACGACAGGGGACCTAGCGGGCTACGCAAATCCGGCGATATGTGATCGCGCCATCGGTTCATGTCATCGGGGTCATGGGTTCCATGCGAATCGCCGTGTTCGTCCACGCCGCACTGAGCGCGCTTCAGCCCGCGCGCCAGCAGCCCTGACGAGCTGACGCACCATTGCAGCATTGGGGATTGGCAATTGAGGATTGATTGAGGATTGCTGATTGAGGATTGACGATTATTGACGAGCGTTGCAGCTCTCGCCCGACGAGCGGGAGCTGTGGGTCACCGACTGCATCAACGATCTCGTGCGGATCGTGCGGCTCTCCGACATGCGCGAAGTGGCGCAGATCCGTGTCGGTCACTTCCCGCACTGGTTCACGATGCGGCCGGACGGCAAGGTGATCTTCGTCAGCCTGTGGTACTCAGATGCGGTCGCGGCGATCGACGTTGCCAGCCGCAAAGTGATAGCGAACATTTCCAATTCCCAATCCGGCAATGCATGACCCACGAGTAGGCTTCATCGGCCTCGGCGTCATGGGAAGACCCATGGCGCGCAACCTTCTCAAGCGGGGCTTTCCGCTCGTCGTCCACAGCCGAAGTCGGGGGCCGGTAGACGAACTCGGCGCAGCCGGCGCTGAAGCGGCGGCATCGCCCGCCGACGTCGCGCGCCGCGCGCGGCGCGTCGTCACGATGCTGCCCGACTCGCCCGACGTCGCCGCGGTGATGGAGGGGCCTGACGGCGTGTTCGGCGCCTTGCAGCCCGGCACGATCCTGATCGACTGCAGCAGCATCGCGCCGGCGGCTGCCCGGCGCCTCGCGGCGCGTGCCGGCTCGCTTGGCGCGTCGATGCTCGACGCGCCGGTGAGCGGCGGCGAGATCGGCGCC